>JAFVZE010000396.1 GCA_017508315.1 Kiritimatiellia bacterium
GACCGTGTCGCCGTTGAGGACCCATTCGCGCTTTGAGATATTGACGGTGCGAATGCTGCCGGCATGCGGGAATACGCCCTCGAAAATTTGACCGTGCAGGGCAATGTAGAACTCCGGGACGAGACGGAAGGACGGAGAACGTTTTCACAGTCGAACATCGCCCCCGGCGTGACATAGAGATTGTCGGAGCCGTCGCGCGTGTTGCGCCAGAGATTGACGCATGTGACGGCGGGATTCGCCTTGAGCCGCGGGTCGGTGCGCGGCGGCAGCGGATACGGCAGCGACCGGTCGGTCGACAGCCGGACCTGGACGAGATCCCCCCCCCGCCAGTAGCGGTCCTGCGGACGATTCTCGTTCGTCGCTTCATGGTCGTAAAGCGCCATCTCCGCCGCGATGTAAAGATTGGTTTCATCATACATAATCGCGGCATTCTGCCGGTCGGCCAATTCCGCGACGTTCCAGCAAAGCACAGCGCCCGAGCGGTCCCAGTCGTCCAGTTTCCCGTCTATGGAGATCGCGGCACCGTCTCCCGCCGGAAGCGCAGAGGCGATGCCGTCGGTGCACGTCGTGCCGCCGGATGCGGCCGCGGACAGAAACAGCCAAAACGCCAGGACACCGGCGCTCTTCCCGTCACATGCGTCAAATGCAAAAGTCATCACACGATCCTTTCCGCCGCCCGAAAATCACCGAAGCGTAAACTCCACCGCATCCACCCAGACCTTGGCGGGGACCGGCTGTCCGATGACCGTCAATTTAAAATCGAGCTGCACGCTCGCGGCCCCTTCCGGCAGCGTAAATGAAACCGCGTCGTCGCCGTCGAGCCGATCATGCCGCGCGGCGCGCGTCGCGACCGACCAATCCCACGCATCCGTTTCCCGGCGATAGACGATCTCTTGAGAAATCAGTTTTCCCTGCGCGTTTTTCACGAACGCCCACACCAGAAGATAAGCCCCCGGTTTGCCCTCCGCCGTCCTTTCCTCCGGTTTGAGCCCGGTCGAACGCATAAGCATTCTCAAATTCGCCGTCCTGCCGCCGCTTCCTTCCGGCAGCGTGATCGACTCGCCGATCGACACATGGTCGTCCGTGGCGACGAGAAACGGGGACGTCCCCGTGCCGAAGGTTGCGTCCTTGATGAGATTTTCCCCCTGCGGCCGCAGAATCATCCCCCATTCGTGCGGCTGCAACGTCGCCTCCGTGGTCAGATCGCTCGTCTGAGCCGTCTCTTTGTTGTAGTGGTAGAGCCTGAGCTCCCGTCCGCCCGCTTTCCCGGAGAAAACGACCCCCGCATCCCCGCGCAATGTCCGCGCATCCCCCGCGCGCAGGCCGAGTTCCGCAAGCGGAACTTCCGCTATAAGTTTATAGCCGCTCCCGTCACGCCGACGCACAATCGAAACCGCGGCGTTTTCAAGAATTCTTATCGAATCGATCTCCGCCGCCATCAGACGGTGCGGCTTCGGGGCGCGCGGCGCCAAAACCGGCTCGTAGAGCACCGCGACGCCTTTGCCGTTCATTTCGGAAAACAATATCCGCTTGTCGCCGGCCGCCGCCGGCCGCCGATCCTTCGGCGCGGCAGGATCCGTCGCGAGCATTACGTCCACCGCGTCGCCGGTGATGAACAGAGTCCTGAAATCCGTGCCGGGCTGCACCATCGGGGATGAATCGTCGACATCCGCCTCAAGACGCAGACTGCCGCTGCCGAACGGAGAAGAAAGCGAAATCCGCCAGCCGCGCCCCTTGCCGTCGCCCGCGGCGACTTCTCGACCGCCGAAACCCAATATCGTCTTCGGCGGACCGCGCCTTGGCGCGACCGTGCCTCTCTTTTTCGCCTTGTCGATATCGGCGCTCGAGACGGAAACCGAACCGGTAAAACGTTTTGCGTCCTCCAGACCCTCGATCGCGAAAATATGCGCGCCCTGATTCGCGCCGTTCACAAGATACGGCCTGCCGTCCTTCGACCGGAAGAAGTATTTCGCGCTTTCGTCCCAAAGCGCCGCAGGCCCCAGAGACGTCTCCTCGCCGAACGTGCCGACGTACAGACCGTCGGCCGACACGAAATAAGGCCGACAGTTCCACCACCAGTTCCAGACGCAAAGAACCTGGCCGATGCCGGGAATATTCCACATTCCGTTCACCCCGGATCCAGCCACGTCCTTCACGCCCATCGCTTTCGGCGCGGCGATCTCCCATTTCACTTTCCCGTCCCGCGACAACGCCATCAACGAGGAACGCGCCGCCACCGTGCGGACATCTTTCATCGTTCCGACGACAAAAACATTCCCGTCCTCATCTGTCCACAAGTTGGAAAACCGCCCGTCCTGCCCGTATTCGCGATAAACTTCTTGCGCCTTTCGGATATCGTATACAGGGCCGTATCCGGTCCAACGGTCCGGTTTCAGCCGCCAGACGCAATCGCCGTCTTTCGCGAAACCGGCGAAATGAAGCGTTCCGTCGGCAGACGGAACGGCTCCCCAGCCGTTGTAGAACTCGCACTGGCACCCTGCCTTCCCTCCGCCCGCATCCATCGCCGAAAGCGGATCTCCGCGCGTCAGCGTCTCGCACCAGGTCATCTCGTCTGCCTGCGCGGCGCCGTCGCCGTTCAGATCGCTCCAGGCGTAGTTGTCGCCTGCGCATGCGCTCTTTCCGGAATGTCCCCTGAAGAACTCCGGTCTGACATTGCGATAGAGATGACGCCCGATATCGCTGTCCCAGAGCACCATGCCCGTACCGTCATCCGTCACCATCGAATGAAGCCCGCCGACCGCGGCGCACGGAACGAACACATCGCCCTTCCTGCGCAACCATACGGTTTCATTCTGCCGTCCCGTGCAGATATACGTCTCGCCGTCACGCTTCACGACCTTCACCCCGACGCCCATGCAGGATCCGAAATGGGGAAGGAACATCTGACTCCGATCCGTGTATCGGACCTCGGTGGCAACGATATCCCAGGCGCCGGACTCCGCGTCATACGAGAACTTGCACCCCATCGCGTGAAAGAACCCCTCCTCGTCGGGATCCGTCCAAAAGGAAGACATGCCACCATAAGGTGCAGGGCCGATCCAGTGCCGGAGAAAGCGTCCGTCGCTCGCTTTCCACGCGCTGATGCGTTTAGGCAGCGTATCGGCTTCCGCGACATAGAGCGTACCATCGTCGGTCACCGCCAGTCCATGAGGCAGAAGCATACCGTCTTTCTCGAACATCCCGACCCAGGGCCTGCCGCCGCGTTTGCCGATCACCCCCAGAAACCTGCCGCCGGAAGAGAATTTTTTTACACACATCTCCCCTGCCCTGTCCGAAACGAAAACATTGTTTTCGCCGTCCGTCGTTACGGCCACGGGAGCGGCAAGACCGCTGTCGATCAGAGAAGATACCCCGCGATCCGCGCCGACCCTCACGACCCGGCGGCCGCTGACGGCCAACAGCTCGCCGTCGCCCGTCCGGCACAGCCCGGCCGGAGCATCGAGCGCAACCTCCCCGCGTTTTTCAAGCGTCTGCGAATCGTAAAATTCGATCTTGTTTTCATAAAACTTCGAAACGGCGAAACTCCCTTTGAGCGCGGCGAATCCGATCGCGTTTTCGGTCTCGCCGATGTCTCTGTCGAAATAGCGGGGTTGTCCGATGTAATTTCCGGGAGCAAAGGATTTTCGGGTGATGAGGTCGCAGAAAAGCGTCGTCTCCTCGCGGTACGGCCAGCGCGCGCCCAGCTCCGTCCGCGCGTTTCCGGCCGAAAACCCGACGCGCCGTCCGGTTTTCGCGTCGTACGCGACAAGGACGGCCCGCCCCATCGCACCCGCGCGCGAGCCATGCTTCCGCGCGGACGAATCTTTCACCGGACCGGAAAAAAGCGCGTATAATTTTCCATCAAGATACGAGAGCGACACGCATCGCGGATAAAACTCTTCTCCGACACCCCAGATGCGTTTCCCGTCGGGGCCGACCGCCATGACGGCATACCCCTTCTCGCTGCCGGGAGCGGCGATGAAAACGTTCGACCCGTCGGTCGCCGCACCTTGCGGCGGAGCCTCATCCGAAAGCCAGTCTCCGCGCCCGTCGGCGGTGGGCCAAGACGGCGTTCCGGGATTGCACACGCTGTGGAGATACCGTCCCCTGACGCCGTCCGTCACCAGCCCTTTGAGAAGATATTCGCCCGGCTCGACGAAGTGACCCCATTGATCCTTCAGATCCCATTCTTCACCGAGAACGCGTTTGTCGCGCCGGTCACTTTTGAGCAGCGTTCTAATGAGTCGCCCGTCCTTTCCGAACACACCGAGCGAAACGGCCCCTTCCCTTGGAATCGAGATCTCCACTTTCTTTGCCGCGGGCCGTTTCGGTTTAAGCCGGCTGAAAAAGGAGAATCTTCTGACGGATGCGTTCCACCACGGCTGAAACGTCATCCGCCACTCGTCGCCGCCGCGCGCCTTCGCGCCGAGAACCGCCCACGGGATGGCCATTTCCATCGTGCAGGCGCCCGTGATCGTTCCGAAGGCCAGTTTTGCCCCGCGGGCAAGCAGATCGCGTTCGGCAGAATTTTCGGTATCGGCCGTAAACGCCGGACCCGTCGGCGACAGCCATGCGCAGAACGAGCGGCTCGCCGCTCCGTCCGGCGACACCCTCAGCTGCATCGCGTCGCCTCCGCCGTAACCTTCCCCCGATTCCGCAGACGCCGAGTTTACCGGACGGCCGCCGGGAAGAGAAACGACAGCCGCGACAAAAAGGAAATTCTCATCGAATGCCAGCGCGTACCGCGAAGCGTACCGGTCACCCAACACGTCGGGAAGAAGCGCGCTCTTCCCGAACCAGCCGCGATTCCAGTCATCGAGACGTCCGTCGATTGTCCTGCCGCCCTCCGGACACCCGATTTCGGAGAAATCAAGCACCGTTGAACCCGTCCGTCTCTGCACCGCGTTTTTTTCCGCGCCGAAAAGAACTTTTCCCCACATATCCGGCCGCGGCAAATACGGATTGACCCGGAATGCGGGATCAGCCGTCAGCGCCGCCATCGACGTATGGACGCTCTGCCGCCTGACGTCACGCGGCATTTTCCGCAGAACCTCCGCCAAAAGGCCATCCCATTCGAGGTCGAAGAGGCAGAAGACATCTTCCGGAATTCCGCCGGCGGGAAGGAGCCTTTTCCACGGCACGAACGCCCGTGCGTTTTCCAAGGGGACTTTGGCGACGGCATCGTCCCATTTCAGAACGATGTCGCCTTTGATGTCTCTTGTCCGCCCGGTGACGGCGAGCGCAAGCCCTTCACCGTTCCAGGAAAGCGCGATATCCGCCGAAAGCCCGTCAAAAGAGGACGCATCGATTTTTTCTCCGGTCCCGACGGCGCTGCGAAGCGCGTAATCCGAGAGCTTCACGGCCGTAACGGAGCAGACTTTCACCGGCTTGTCCGAATTGACGGGCTGAATCTCGGGCAAACCCCTCACCTGCCCCGCGCCGGCCGCGGACACGGCCGCGAGCGCAAGGGCGAACAATGCTTTCTTCATTCCGGAAGCGCTCCTCTACCGCACAATGAGAATCATACCCGATTTCTCGAGATGCGCGTAAACGACACCGTCTTCGACGCTGAAGTCGGCGGTGGTCAGCGGCGGACGGTTGACCGACTTCCAGACGGACGGGGAGAACCCGACGCCTTCGCCGATACGGGCGACAGGGGATTTTCCCGCCTTCAGTTCAGTGTCTCCGACCGCGCCGAAGTCGACGACGACCCTTGAAAGCGCGATATTCTCGAAAAGCGGAACCTCATCCGCTTCCAGCGTATCGGACGCTTTGCGGTTAATCGTGCAGGAAAGCGCCGAGACGGCGGCATCCGCGTTTTCGACAACAAAAGTCCCTCCGTTCGGATCGCCTGCGATATCGCTCGTCAGACGGCCTGACGTCACCGTGCCGCCGCCGGAAATCGCACCCAGCGTCTGATCGCCGGAGATTCGCAGCTGCGCTCCCTGCGCGACAGACACCTTGAGATCTTCGCGCGCGGCTCCCGATTCAATCGTCAGCGACCCCGCCTTGACGGAGGAGACGCCTTCGCAGTTGAGGGTGTACACGTTTTCGATCACGGTTATCTCTTCCCGAACCTGAGCGCATTTCGCGAAAAAGAGATCGCCCGCACCCGTCTTGACGATTCCGCCGACGCCGTTGACCGGCATGACGACGGTATGGCGCGACGCCGCGTCTTCCACGTCGATGAACATGCCGTTCGCGCCGACGTTGAAGGTGCGCTTTTCGACATCGCTGGACATCGAAACCGCGCCTGTACCGCGGACCTTGAAAATGCCGCCGTCGAAATTGAGGGTCAGCGGAATCGCCTGCGGGATGTTCCGCGACGACTTGACCGCTCGGACATCGAGGATGCCGCCGTTGTCGAAATTCAATTCGCCCCAGACGAAGTTCTGGAAATAAAGCCCGTAGCCGCTTTCAGTATTGCCGGCGCTTCCCAAAGCGCGCAGGATGCCGCCGCCGGAAACCGCCGCGCCGATACCGCCCTGGACCTCTATGCACGTCCCTCTCACTTCAACGACGCCGCCTTCGCCGATTTCAAAAGATCCCTTGAGATCCCGGTCGCTGTTGTTGCCCACATTGAGCACCCACGACACCGACACCGTCGCGTTGGTCACCGCAAGAACATGGTTGGCGAAAGCCCTTCCGTCGCCGTAGTCGTGCGGCTTTCTCGCCAGATTGACCGTATCGGCATCGAAATACGCGCCGTCAATCACGCGAAGGACGGAATTCGTCGCCGCGCTGCCGGCGCTGACCGCGCCGCCGATGAAGCAATGGACGCCGCTATCGCCCTGATTCATCCTGAGGCCGGATATCTCAAGCGTCGCGGGATGATCAAGCGCGCCACCGCCGCCGATCAGCAGCGCATGCTTCTGATCGACAACCGTCTTACCGCTTCCCATGCCGATCAGCCGCAGCGTGCCTTCCGCGACCGTCAAGCCGCCGAAGGGAGCGTTCTGATCCGGTTGAGCCGCGGGCGGGATTCCCGTTTCTTCATCGAACCCGATCGCCGAATCGGAGATGCCCAAGCCGTTGCCTAGATTCGAGGCCGTGATCGTGGAGGTCCCCTGCGGCAGCTCGATTGTAAGATCCTTCGAACCTTTCTTGATCAATCCGCCGGAAACGGCGTTCATGCCCATCGTAAACCTCACGGATGATTTTTCGACATCGATAATCGCCGGCCTATTGCTTCCTGAATCGATTTAAAGTCTCTTGGCGACCGTCGTTTCTTCTCCGACGGCGCGGGGCTCCATCTCAAGTCGCAGCGTCGCCGCGCCCACCGAGACGGACCCGTTGACGTCCTGATGTGCACCGAGGCTGGACGGCTTTGTCGCGACCGTTTTACCGCCGTTGAAAGCCCATGAGCCGTACCACGCCGGCGAAGCGCCAAGCGTCAGAAGACCGGTGCCGGTCTTGATGATCTTATCGAGACCCGAGCTGGATTCGACCGGGCGGTTGAACGCGACCGCGGTATTCACGGCGACATCGATTTCCATACCCATATTTGGCGTTTGCGGAACATTCACGGCGAGACTTCCGCCGGAGACGGAAATCCTGTCGAGCGTCAGTTCACCTTCGCCGGCAAACACGTACTCCCCGCCCGTCACGTTCGCTTCGAACGCACGGTCCGCTCCGACCGTCACCGACTTCTCAGCCGCCTCCGCGGGGAATGTCGCGATGGTGGCAGGGTCCGGGACGCCGCCGTCCCAGTTGTCCGCCGCCGCCCAATCGGTGCCTTTACCGAGCCATGTCGCGCCGGTGTGGACGTAAGGCTCGACCTTGAGCTTCACCGTAACGCCGTTTTCGGTCACCTGCGGCACGAAAGAAATGAAGTTCTCCTTGTTCGAGTTCGGGCATCTGATTTTGGCGAGTTCCCCGGCAAGCTTATCGGCATCGACTTCACCGAGAATGTTGAAGACCGGATATTCCACCGGATCGCTCAACCCGTCGCAGATGACAACACCCTTGATGATTCGGAGTCCGTCCGATCCGCCGGTGACGGTGATCGTGTCGCCGGAATCGATTTTGACGTAGCCGACGCTCTCGTCGGAGCCCAAGGTCAACGATTCGACCTCGATCGATGCGGGAGCGCCGACGGTTGAAATCGACGCACCGCCGATAACGGTGACGTTCCTGCCGAATCTGGGAACTGAGAAATTGAGTTCACCCTGATTGACAAGCGTCCGCGAATGTCCGGACTCCTTCAATACGGTCAAAGCGCCCACGCCGGTCTTGGTGAAAAGGCCTGCCGTGCCCGGCGCGTCCGTAAACGCCTGAGAAATGGAGATGTCGCGATATTCCGTATCGACGGTCAAGCCCTTCTCGCCGAGAACGGCGTCATCGAAATTTTTGAGGAGGGAATCGCTCGTCAACCGGTTGGGCGCAAGCGCACCCCCGTCGGCATAGAGCGTTGCGCTCCCGGTCGCGTTCGGATTCTGGAGTTTGGAGCCGGACCACCCTCGCAGATGCTGGCAGCGGAGCTTGCCGCCGAGAAGCTCGACACGACCTTTCGAATGATCTTCATCGGCAACGTTGAAATTCGACTCGTTGGCCGTCTCGTCAATTTCGAAAAGACCTCCGGACAGGCGAAATACGGCATAGCCCTCGCCGGTATTCCCGATACCGACACGCACCATCCGCGGAACGATCACGGTGCCGCCCGTCATTTCAAAAACTCCCTTTGCGCCGGCGCCTCCGATTGACAGCGGAACCATACCGTCGCCCTGATAAATCGACCGGTGAGTGCCTTTTTTCACCCGGATGACACTTTCTTTTTCGAGATTTCCGCTCTCGCTCCAAAGGCAGGAGAAGATGGAATCGCCGCCGTCCAATTCCAGCAATCCTCCGTCGACGACGTTGATTTTGCATTGATGCCCGGCATTGGTGTTCATCATCAGCGAAGCCGATTCCGAAAACGAAAGAACGCCTCCTTCAACATTCGCTCCGTCTACCGTCTCAAGCCTGGCGCTGTCAGAAAGCGCCACTGTTCCGCCGCTTCTTACGGTCAGTTTGCCGTTTTCCGTGCGAATCTCCGATGCGGCGCTCGCATCGACCAGACAGTCGGCGTTCACATAGACATCACCGGACGTCAGGAACGCCGCGTCGTTCGTCAGCGTCAGACTGCCATTCTCGATATTTACACCGCTGACAGCTTCGAATTTCGCATTGTCCTCAAGCGCGACGGCGCCTCCGTTCTTCAGTATCAATTGATAATTTTCCGTGCGCAACTTCGACCGTCCGCCTGCAGCGATCAGACCGTCATCGTGAACATTGACTTCTCCTTCCGCCAGGAAGACCGCATCGTCGTCAAGCGTGACGACGCCGTTGCCCTGATTGGGATATCCCACCCTGAACACACCCTTCGAATTAAGTGCCGCATTCCCGGAAAGTTCCAGCGATGGGACATTTTCCAGCGTTCTTTCGCCGATAATCGCCTCGTTGAGCAAGGTGAGCCGAGCATTGTCCGAAACGACCGCCCGCGACTCCATTTCGCCATTGGAAGGATCGCCGGTACTCATCCTGAAACGGGACAAAGTAGCGCGCGCATTGTCGCTCATTTCAAAGAATGCCCGTGTGCCGGATGCGGCACCGACCTGAAAATCGCGGCCGTCCGTCTGGATGAACTCGGCGTCGCCTTTGAGCTCGAAACGGTTTTCCGAATCTTTACACTTGCCGACAAACGTGATGCCGCCATCCTGCCGAATCGTTCCGGATGACTGCGAGAACAAAGTGTTGACCCCGGTAAAGGCGTCATTTACATAAAAATCGGCATGAAATGCGTGTGTTCCGCCCTCAACGGCAAATACGCCGTTTCGAAGCAGAATCCGGCCCGCATCGAGCGAAGAGCCTGCCTTCGCCGTGACGACGGCGTTGCCCTTGCTCAAAACCAGTTCCGAGGCGGTCTGCACGCCGTTGGGATTGTACCAGTTCAGATTACCCGATTCCACATCAAGACGAAACACATCCCCATCGGCATACGCCTTGATTTTTCCGCCGGTGAACGAGCAGGTCGCCACATTGTTCCGCGTGTTTTCGAAATTGAAGAAATGGTCTTCGCCGGAAGTGTAGAAACCGAACCCTTTGTAACTGGCCGGGACTTCGGCCGGAACATGATAAAAACCGCCCTCGGTCGTATCGAGCGTTACCGACGAATCCGCATACAGCGTCGCGAAATACAGCAGCGAATTCACCGTCGTGAGCCCGGAAGGGAACTTGACGACATAATGCCCGCGGTAACCCTCCCCCTGATCCTTCACCGCGGCGGTCTCTCCGGCCGCTGGCACGAGGTCCCCGTCCCAATTGTCGCCGTCGGTGAAGTATCCGGTCTTCTCCGCAGGCTTCCAATATTTCATATTCGGATACGGATCTGCCGCCGCGCAAAGAAGCGCAGACGCCGCCAGAATCAATATTGCTTTTTTCATGTCGTTTTCCTTTCCTTTGTAAATTATCGGTCGCGATAAAGGTCAAGCCGCAGAACCGTCAGCGGTTCAATGGAGGTACGGTCGGGATTTTCCGCCGGGGAATTGGCGCCGATGTTGATGCGGTTTTTCTCGCCGAAACGCAATAGCCCGGTGATGTCGATGTCGGTGATGTTCCCGAAGTTGTGATGATGCCTGCGCATGAAGCGATCGCGCACGCGCACGCCTCTGGGCACATCGCGCGCACCTTCCATGTAAAGGCGCACGCGGTATTTCCCCTGCCACTTCCGCGGCACGTAAAGCTCCACCGCATCGCGACCGTCGGCTCCGCGCACAATCGCCGTTTTTCCTCCGCTCTTCAGCAGATCGACGCTCGCGAGGGGGTTCTCCCGCCGGTAGAGATAAACGCAGCCGTTCATCCCCGTAAATCGGCCGCCTTGCGGACTATCGGCGAATTCGACCGAAAGCTCGTTGCCTTTCTCCCTGAGAAGCGCCGTGACATCGAGATCAATATAACCGCTCAGCGTCTTTTCCGCCAGCACCTTGCCGTTCAGCGTGATCGTGGCCGGCGAAAGGAAATGCGGCCCGACCCACGCCCCCGTCACGAACCGCACGACACCGCCGCCTTTCAACCATGCGGCATCGTCAAGATCGAACGTTTTGCGGCAGAGCGCGCCTTTCCCTTCCGGCCATCCCCAGAACTGGAGACAGTCGAGAGGAGGCGGGGAACGGGGAGCGGGGAGCGGGGAACTGGTGAGGATCGTCCAGCCTTCCTTCAGATCCTGTGTCGGATCTTTCCATTCGCCTTCGCTGTATTTCGAAAAATCGCGCACCGGCTTTTTAAGTTCGCGCCACTGCACTTTGGACTCCGCCCACCAGTGTTCGAGCGCGCCGCCGACATCGTGACAGCTGACGTTCAGGACCGCCACTTCCTGCGGCGGCAGCGCAACCTTCACCGTCGCGACGCCGGCCGCCTCATCCCAATCAAACGGAAGTCCTTTTTCGACAGGATTAACAGGATTTACAGGATTACCAGCATACCCAATAATTCTCCTAGGTTTCTTTCCTGTCCTCAACTTCACCTCTGTGACTCTGTGCCTTTGTGCCTCTGTGTTAAAACCATCTCCTTCTTCATTGAAATTGCACAGCACCGCCACGAGGTCTAGTCCGTTCTTCGAGCGGTATGGCTGCGCCAGCACGAGCCGGTCGTCCGTTTCCACAAGTGCTTTGGGCTGTCCGCAGGCGGCGAACAGGTCGCGCAGAAACTTCCGCTCGACCTCGTCGGACGGATTCCACATGCCTTTCGAATCTTCGCTGCCGCGCCAGAACATCGATCCGAGGTGGATGACCAGCCCCTTCCCGACCCGTCGCGCCGTCGCCGCGACGCGGCCGTCATCCCAGCTCAAAACCGGTTCCGTGTCCGGCGCGACGACATCAAGCGCGAAATCAAGCTGATAAACGCGTTTCTTGGCGCCGTAAATCGTCTGCCCGGCGAACGACGGGAAATACCGGCTTCCCGAAGGAACCGACACCTTCGGCACATATCCGGGGCGGACGGCGTTTTCCCCGATTTTCGAACCTGTCAGCGCCGCCATCGGCCAGACGCCGGCTTTGAGCGGCGTCGATTTCCCGGTAAAAGGATAGGCGATGAAGACCCCTCCCTTCTCCACCCACGACCTGATCCGGGAGACATGCGACTCGGAAATGATCTCGTTGCCGCAGTCGACCATCACCTTGAAGCCGTCCATCTTGCCGTCCTCTATCCCGTCGTCGTCGATGTAGAGATACGACTGGCCGATCGACTGCAACTCGCCTCGCCCGAGGTCGTAATTCCACGGCGAGTGGATTTTCTCAACCGTCGCGTCGACGGCCGGGAACGGCTCCGGGAACGCATCGCCGGTCAGCGCCGTGCGGCGGTAAATGAGCACCTGCGGCTGTTTGAGATCGATATCGTAAGTACCCATGCGCGCAAACAAGGCCTTGTGCGAAAGCCACCACCGGCGCAACGCGGGATCGCGCGAATACGTCTGCGCCAGAAAGACCGGTTTATGCATGTCGAGCCCGGCGAGAAACACGCGCAACGCCGAGCGCCGCGCACCGGCGACATCGTCGCAGGGACCGGCCAGTTCGCTGGTGCCTTCATAACCGTAAAGCTTCGCATAGCGCTTGTACCACGGGAAGAACCACACCCCCTCGCCGGTAAACTGCGCGAACGCGCCCCAGTCACGCAGCAGACGATTCGCGACGGGCTGACCGAAATGCATCGGCGCCATGAATTCGATCGGCGCGTCGGGATCGGCCTGACGCATCGCGTCGAACACCGTTTCGCAGCGTTCGGCCTTTGTGTCGCGCCGCCAGTCATGCCACATTGTCCACAGGCGGCAGCGGTCTTGAGCCATATTCGGATAAACGGCCGGCTTTTCCGTCGAGAGAAACACGCGGCCGTTCCAGAAAATTCCGCGCAGAAGAATTTCGAGAACGTTCCCGCCTTCTTTGAGCCGATCGGTCACATCCAGCGCGCACCACCGGCCGACGCTCACCGCCGGCGCGCCATTGAGCGAGACGTCGTGACGCACCTGCATCCCGCCCGTGTCGGCCATCGGGAAAAAGTAGAGATAAACCCGGCCACCCGCCTTGACGCTTTCCGCGGCGGCCTCGCCGTGCCATTCGAAAACGCGCCGGAATCTGCGCTCGGCCGTGTATTTCACGTTGAGCGCGGCGCTCTCGCCGCCGTAGAGCGAAAGGAAATCCCTGTTTCCGGGGAAGTCGGGCAGTTCCCGCCACGCGCTCTCCGCGTCCGTCGGTTTTGAATCGCCCGCCCCCTTCGTCTGCCAGGTTCCGTAAAGATCGAGCACCATCCCCGAAAGCCCGGCGAAATGCGCGAACTCCGGAACCGGCACGTCGCGCCAGGAGGCGAACGGGCGGTCGGGCCGGTTGAACATCGCCGCCGCCGTCTTGAGCGTGACACCTTTCCCGCGAAGATACGCATGCCACGAATTGCTCGCGGCCGGCGAATAGTCCGCGTGCCAGTCGTACCACGGCTGATGGACGAGTTCTCCCGCCGGGTGCATCCATGTGCGGACCTTTCCGGTCGTGTCGAGCCGCCGCATCGCTTTTTTCGCGTGTGCGGCGGTATAGCCCCAGATGTCTTCATCATACCACGACGCGTGCGGAAGATGGTTGTGATACCTGATCCACCCGTTCTGCATCCACGGCGCAGGCCGGTCCATCCGCCCGGCGAATCGGCGCGTAAACCAGAAATACGAGGACGTGTCGCCCGCCGGCAGATAGAGCCTCACGCCGAACGGAACGCCGTAATCCTCCGCAAGTTTCCGGCGCGAATAGATGAGCGGCGAAAGAATGCCGTCCGAATTGTCGAACCCCTCCTCCTGAAGCCAGTTGTCGAAATGGATCGACCCCATCTCGCGCAGGAAGGCGAAATCTTCGCGCGGATCGAGCGGCTGATCGGCGGCTTGATCCCCGTCGCGGGCGGCAGACCTCGCCCGCGCCATCCAGCCATGATAATCCTCAAGTCCGCCGACGCCGTAGACGCCCCAACCGAACGCTTTCATCCACTCCGGCACGGCGGCCTTTCCGACGAGCGCATCACGCCCGTTGCGGGAAAGAAACGCCTCCAGCGCTTTGCGGTCTTCCGCGCCGCGGATTACGGTCGTCAGACCGGCCCGCCCGACGGCGAACGCCGCGCCGGACCCCGTTTCGTGTATGCCGTCTTTGAACGTTACCGCTCCGTCCGCGTAAAGATCGTGCAGGAACTTTCCCGCCACCGTCTCGGCGTTTTCCGGCGTCTCGCACCTGAATGACCAGACGGCCACCCTGCCGCTCCCGTCAAGGTCGATGGTCTCGCGCGACGCGTCGACACGCCCGAATCCCCGCAGATTCTCCGTCACGGGCGATGCGACGCAGCACATGGCGGCCAGAGACGCGGCAAGCAGCGGGATTTGGATCTTTACCTTTTCCATCTTCTACTTCAAGCGGCGGACGGACGGCTACTCGAACACGGCCTTTCCCCATATTGACGGATATTGATAATAGCCTCGCGGCGGCACATCCCTGTACGACGCCGGGATGTTCTTCGAAACGTTTTCAATGATCTGCCCGGAGCACGCCTCGCCCGCCGCGTCGCTGAAGTGGATGTTCCATGTATTGGCGCGCACCTCACCGGTCTTCGGCGGGATGATGCCGACCAGCGCCCATTCGATCGCATATTCGAAAACGAAACCGCGGCCGTCGGCATGCTTCAGATAGGCACCCTGCCAGGCGTTCCGCGGGAAATCAAACTCCTGATGCCCGTGTATGTTCTTGTGGACGCAAAGCAATTCCCTTCCCGATCGGCGGTCGCAGTACAGGACCAGAGAGACGACCTTTTCGTCCGGAGGCGGCGCGTCCGCGCCGGGAAGCGCCTTTTCGGGAACCGGCCAACCGAGCGATGGATCCGTCGACAGACGGCAGATCACGCTTCCGCCGGCGAATCGGTACCCGTCGATCGCCTCGGTATTGTTGCGCATCGGATCGGGAGTGCGCACGTCACCGGCGATGTACAGGCGCTTCCCGTCCCACATCATCCGCATGGACACGTTGTAGTCGCGGTCGTACGGCGGATTGCAGGCGGCTTTGAACACCGGCTCGCCCCACTCGTCGAGTTTCCCGTCGATCTTGACATCTCCCGTCGCGCGGCGGACGACGATTTCGTGCACTTTCGGCGTATTGAACGACAGCCCTCCGCCGGACTCCCTATGGGGCTTCGGCATCCTCATGGTCACAACTGTCGTCACACAGCCGACAAGAAAGCCTATCGCGAGCGCGAGCCATGCCCCCGGCGAGCCGAGGTAACGCCGGAGCCGGTCGGCAAGGACGCTCTTCGCGACGCTGAGCCGCCATTTTACGGTGCCGATCGGACGATTGAGCACCTTGGCGATCTCCTTGAGAGGCATGCCCATCATGTAATGCATGACGATGGTCTTGCGGTATTCGGGCGCAAGCCGGCTGATCGCAGCTCTCACGACATCGTTGTCGGAATTCTTGAGAATGGTGTCGTCCGTTTCGTTCGATATCAGATTTTCGTTCGCTTCAAGGATGTCGGGATCTACGGAACGGGTATTCCGTTCTACCATCCGGCGGACATCCATGGCGCGTATGTTTCGCAGAATGCCCAGGAGCCAGGAAAGCGGCCTGTCCTTGCTCCGGCAGGATGCCCATTCGCGCAAAGCGGCATCCATGGTTCTGAGAACGAGCTCTTCCGCGTCACCGACATCATCGCAATAACGACGCGCTTCGGCAAAAAGCGAAACACGGTATTCGGACAGAATCCGAATAACCGATTCGTCTGGCGAAATGTCTTCGTTCGTCTCCTTCATCGCATCACGGGCTGTACTGGAACACGGGCACGAAACCGATACGCACCATTCTATAAAACAGTAGTATCTTTTAATATGAAAAAGGTTGGAATTTATTTTCAGAAGATTACTGCTTTTCAGCACACCTCCCGTCTCCCCCACCCCGTTAAAGCGTATTAACATGATAGATTATATCAAAAACCCAACCTTTTTTCGTTTCGCGGATACTGTAGTGGATAAGAGAAGGCTTTTGCGCCGCTGAACCGAAAGCGGCATGCCGGCTTTTCAAAAAACACAAATATCAGGAGATCAGATGAGAATACCGTGCGGAACAATTCTTGCGGCGGCGCTTTGTTCGGGAATGACGCTTTGCGCGATGAACCACAATCTTCCCTGGGCATGGAGCAACCCGCCGCGCTGTTCGACGCCGCAAACGCCGCTGTTCGCCTTCTTCAACCGGGAGAACGCCGATTTCATGTTCAGGAACGGCGGCGGCAGAATCGAGGTGTGGTGCCAGGCCGCGGTGAGAACGGGAAGCGGACTTTCCTGGACGCTCCACCACAATCAGATCGTCAAACCGTTCCGGAGCGGAACGGCGGAGGCTCTTCCCGGAAACCTCTTCCGCATCGACATCGGCACGGCAGATCTCAAGCCCGGCTTTTACGACATCCGCGTCAGACTCGAAGGGCTCGGCTACGACAAAATCGCCCTTCTGCACAACCCGGAAACCGGCAAAGCCGAACTTGAGCCGCCGGTCGGCGTCTGCACCTTCGGCTGGAATCCCGACAGCATGCCGCTGGTGGACGAAGCCGCCTACCGTCCGGCGGATTTCGAATCTTTCTGGGCTAAGGCGATGGAAGAATACCGCACCGCCACGCTCGACTTGAAAGTCGAAGACGCGCCGCGGGTTTACACGCGCGAGGAGATCGACCGCTACAACATCGAAGGCGCCTGTCTGCCGCCGAATTTCGATCCCGACGGCGTGAAGCACGATGCGGTGGTCTCGTACAAAGTGAGTTTTGCCGGTCCCGATGGAGACCGCGTCTATGCATGGGTGGCGCGTCCGCAGAAGGAAGGCTCCTACCCCGCGCTGATCGTCTACCCCGGCGCGGGGACGGGCGGTCGGCCGCGGCCGCTCGACCACGCCCGGCACGGCTATGTCGCGATGGACATTCAGGTGCACGGCCATGATGTGGAATGCGACGACTCGATCACGTACCCGTGGTACAACGCGCCGGAAGAAACCTATTCCCCGCGGATATCTTCGGTCAAAGATCTTGTCTGGTACAACCTCTACCGCCGCGCGCTTCGGGCGGTGGATGCGGTCGCGGCGCTTCCGTGCGTCGACGCGGGCCGCATCGCCGTCTGCGGCGGCAGCCAGGGCGGACGGCTTTCAATCGTCGTCGCGGCGCTCGACCCCCGGATCAAAGCGGCCGTTCCGTGTATCGTGAACTCACCCAACATGCCGCACCTTTACTGGACGAGCCGCTGCAACGCACGCGCCAGATGGTGGGGCAACGCGCCGGTCGCGGATCCGCCGGCCGAGATGACTGACGGCACCGAAAGTTACGGCCACTTTACGCTAGCCGCGACGCCTGAACTGCGCGCGCTCGCCTATCTCGACCCGATGAATTTCGCGCCGTTCGCGAAATGCCCCGCCTATTTCAACGGTGGGCTTGTCGATCCCGTTTCGCCCGCCTACTCCACCTACGCCGCCTATCTGCGCTGGGGCGGCGGAAAGAAAACGTTCGTCGCGGTTCCCAACCACGGACACGACTGGTGGGCGGCGTTCGACCGTGCCGCGTACCGCTGGCTTGAAAAAATCCTCGACAAGCAGTCCAAATGAAAATCCCGTTCAGAACCGTCATCGCAACGGCAATACTGTCGTTGAACTCAGCAAGCGCGGAGGACTTCACCCGCTGGGTCGATCCGTTCATCGGAACGATCGACGAAGGCAACTGCTTTCCCGGTCCCTGCCGGGCGTTCGGCATGGTGCAGCCGAGCCCCGATACCGGCGACAAAGCGCACTGCAGCGGCTACAAATTCACGGACGCGACGGTCCGGGGGTTCTCGCAGACGCACCTGAACGGAACCGGACGCCCGGCCATGGGAGATATCGCGATTCTCCCCCTGACGGAACCGGAATCGGAAGTTGAAGGCTGCGGGCCGGGAATCGGGATAAACAAGGCGAGCGAGGCGGCCGAGATCGGATATTACGCCGTCACGCTAGCAAACGGCGTGAAATGCGAAGCGACGGCGACGGAGCGCGTCGCCGTATGGCGGTTTACATGGCCGAAGGGCGCACCGCGGCTGATCTATGCCGATGCCGCCGCGATGCTGATGCAGCCGTGGAACGCGAAACTCGGCGCAACCGTGCCGGAATCGTCTTATTCGACCGGTCCCGACGGCAGAACGATCCTCGGCCGCAAGAAGGCGCTCGGCTGGACCGCGTACAGGCTTTTCTACAAAATCGGATTTTCAGAGCCGTGGACGAAGATCGAACGCCTCCCGGTCGATCCGTTCCAGGGCAAAGGCGACAGGTGGATCATCCGTTTTGACGGCGCAGAAAATCCCCTCGAGGTGCGCATCGCGCTTTCGACCGTCTCGGAAGACGGGGCGGCGGCGAACATGAAAGCCGAAGCCGACGGCCGCTCCTTCGATGACATCAGATCCGAATGCCGCAGGGAATGGAACGCCCTTCTTTCGCGCGCGCGGCTCGTCAGGGGAACGGACGCGCAGAAGAAGAACTGGTACACCGCCCTTTACCGGCTCTTCATCCAACCGAACATCCAAAACGACGTAGACGGGAAATATCGCGGAGCGGACGACAGGATACGCGCATGCGGCCGCGCGCACTATTCGACATTTTCACTTTGGGACACGTTCCGCGCGGCGCACCCGCTCTACACGATTCTCGTTCCGGAACGCGTACCGGACTTTGTCGATTCGCTCGAGGCGTTCGGGCGTGAACACGGGCACCTTCCGATGTGGACGATGTGGAACGGCGAAGCCCACGACATGATCGGCGTTCATTCAGTTCCCGTCATCGTCGACGCGTGGAAAAAGGGTCTGGCGCGAAACGGAACGCGCAATGCGGAGGAATTACTGACGCTGATGGTGCAGTCGATGATCGGCAACGACGGCGAAAATCCGAAGAACTGCTGGAACGCCTACTGGGAAAACGGCTACATCCCTTACTTTGCAGGAGAGTTCGACAGACATCTGCCGAAAGGAGAAAGCGTTTCGACCACGCTCGAGCTTGCCTACGACTGGTGGTGCATAGCCGATTTCGCAAGGGCCGCCGGAGACGGGCGCAGCGCGGCGAAGGCGCAGAAATGGGCCGATTGCTGGAAAAACGTGTTTGACCGCAAAACCGGTTTCGCGCGCCCCCGCGCGCCGAAATCGTCCGGCGGCATCTGGCGCGAACCGTTCGACCCCGCCAATCCGCACGCCGGCGGCAACTTCCGGAGCGATTTCACCGAAGCGAATTCCTGGATCTACACATGGCATGTCTTCCAGGATGCGGACGGTCTGGCCGAAGCGCTCGGCGGACGGAAAAACGCGCTCGCGAAACTTGATGCGTTCTTTGCGGCGATGCCGACGCGGGCGAAGGGCAATCCGGACACGGAAGGACTCACCGCCGAGGGCAATCCGCGGCGCGGCCAAATCGGCCAGTACTGGCACGGCAACGAACCGAGCCACCACATCGCCTACCTCTACACCCTCTGGGGGCGGCGCGACAAAGCCGCCGCGATCATCGGAAAACTCTGCCGCGAGTCGTATCGGCCGACGCCGGACGGACTGTGCGGCAATGACGACTGCGGACAGATGAGCGCCTGGTACATCTTTTCCATGATGGGCTTCTACCCGGTCAATCCGTGCGGCGACGGATATGTGCTCGGCGAGGCGCAGGCGGATGAGATCAGACTGGGTTGCGCGTTCCGCGTTCTGTCCGCGGATGACGGCTCGGCCGGCGGGAAAGTATTTCTGAACGGCGCCGCCGTCGACGGAGCGAAAATTTCACATGAAGACGTTCTGCGCGGCGGCACGCTCCTGTTCGGAAAAATGACGTTCAGAACTCGAACCGCCCCCATTTGGACGGATTGACGCGCGTCTCGGAAGGAATGTCCGAAACTTCCTGGCTGCCGTCGTCGAACAGATACTGCCGCCGGACGACACGCGTTCCAGTAGCATCGCCGAAGATGACTCCGGCATCGGCTCGGCGCACACCGCCTTTGAACGGCACCTTCTCGCCAAGCGCCGTCCACGGGATATCGATGCGCACGCCGTAACCGCCGGCGCGCCGCTCGACCGCGACCTGCGCGCCGGTGATCTCCTCGACGCGGTCGACCGCCGTACGCCCGACGGGAGAGGCGAAAACCATCGGCTCGCCTTTCGCCGAAGGATCGACGAACACATACCGCATCACCGCCGTGCGGCCGCCGAAAGGCGCATTCCGCGAGTTTCCACCAGTCGCGGTTGAGGCAGAAGCCGGCCGCCTTGACCGTCCGCGCAGGGCCGCGCTCCGAGAGCGGAACCTCCGATAACGGCGGCGCCCGCTTCAACAGACGGATGTCGCCTTGCGCTGTCACCGTCTTGTAGGCGGCCTCCGGCGACTCGAACGCGCACCTCTCGAAATAGCCTTGACTGCGGCCAGCGTGTTGTTTTGACATCTCGTTAATGTCATGCTCATGGCATTACCCTCCGAATACCCAGTGACCATTCTTTCGTGAACCCTCGCGGCGAAGGTTCGCTTTCTTCTTAAGGGACGCCATTATGCGTTCCGCCTGACGCAAGGTGACACCAAGCACAACTGATAATGATTTAGCGGTTAGGCGATTATCTCGCAAAATTGCCTTTACAGCCATTTCTTCTGTGCGGGAGAGGACGCCATCGCTCTTTATACCGACATTTATACCGACATTTATACCGACATCGGGCTTGTTTATTACGCCATTTATTACGTCATCCTGGGCAAAATCGTATGCCAGCGTTTTTCAATCTCGGATTCGATTTCGTAATCGACCGTGTCGCCGTTGAGGACCCATTCGCGCTTTGAGATATTGACGGTGCGAATGCTGCCGGCATGCGGGAATACGCCCTCGAAAATTTGACCGTGCAGGGCAATGTAGAA
>JAFVZE010000397.1 GCA_017508315.1 Kiritimatiellia bacterium
AACTTTCCGAAGTACTGAATGCTTTGGCTCGGAACAAGAATGCAGATGTCGGCAACCTGCTTTGGGGCGGATCGTAATTCACTTCTATTAGTTAGTCGGTGCGTGGCGAGGTACGAGCCGCGCAACCGACTAACCGATTACTTAGGCGCTTGCGTTAGAGGGAGGTTTTTTGGTATACTATACAGAAATTCTCGCAAGAGAAGGGTCGCGATACGGGCGAGTAGTATCCCGTCGCGTCGTGGCCGACGGGCTCCGCTCGCGGTCATGATAAGGTCGCGGGCGCTTCTTTTTGAGAGAAAAACTGCATGAAGACACAACCGTGCGCGGAACGCCAGAAGAAGGGTTCCCGGCGGCAACTTCGGGTGAAGTCCGCCGATAGTCCGGTCGTTGGATTGCAGGTCAAGGAAAAGAAACGAAAAGGAAAACTAAGAGATGCAACAGCAGAGAGTACGCATCCGCCTCCAGGCATACGATCATCGTGTGCTGGATCAGGCCGTCGGTGGAATCATCGACACGGCCCGCGGAACGGGTGCGCAGGTGGTGGGTCCGATCCCGCTGCCCACGCGTGTCGAGCGTTTCACGGTGAACCGTTCGCCGAACGTCGACAAAAAGTCCATGGATCAGTTCGAAATGCGCACCCACAAGCGCCTTTTGGACATCGTCAACCCGACCGCGCAGACGATCGATGAGCTCAAGAAGCTCAATCTTCCCGCGGGCGTTGACATCACCATCAAGGTCTGATAGGAGGGTGTCATGGAAGGTTTGATCGGTAAGAAAATCGGAATGACCCAGGTCTACGACGCCGACGGCAAGCGCACCTGTGTGACCGTCGTCGAGGTCGGTCCCTGCCCGGTCGTTCAGCTCAAGACTCTGGAGAAGGACGGCTACGAGGCCGCCCAGATCGCTTTCGGCGTCCAGAAGGCCTCCCGCCTCGCCAAGGCGCAGCAGAAGCACTTCGAGAAGGCCGGCGTCGAGTGCGCCCGCGTACTCAAGGAATTCAAGATGGACGAGGCCGACAAGGAACTCAAGGTCGGCGACAAGCTCACCGTCGCCAACTTCGAGGGCGTCAAGTACGTCGACGTGACCGGCGTCACCAAGGGCAAGGGTTTCGCGGGCGTCATCAAGCGCTACGGCTTCGCCGGCGGCAACATGACCCACGGCGGCCACTCCAAGCGCCGTACGGGCGGCTTGGCCGCGCGCGACCTCCCCGGCTGGATCGAAAAGGGCAAGAAGATGCCCGGACACATGGGTGACGTCAACCGCAAGGCGATCAATCTCGAGGTCGTCCAGATCCGTCCCGAGGACAACGCGATTCTCGTCAAGGGTTCGATCCCCGGCGCCCGCAACAGCGTCGTGATCATCCGCAAGTCCCTCAAGAACAACCGCATCGCCTACAAGGCGCAGAAGGGGGCTAAGTAATCATGAAGAAAGTCGATATCAACGTCGATAAGTCCCTTCTCGTCCTCGACAAGGGCGCCCAGGCGCTCAAGGACGCCGTCACCGCCATCCGCAACGCGATGCGCGCCGGAACGGCCTGCACGAAGGGCAAGGGAGAAGTCGCCGGCTCCAACAAGAAGCCGTGGAAGCAGAAGGGTACGGGCAACGCCCGCGCCGGGTTCCGTCAGTCGCCTGTGTGGCGCGGCGGCGGTGTCGCGCACGGCCCCAAGCCGCGTGACTTCGAGCAGAAGCTCAACAAGAAGGTGTGGCAGCTCGCGTTCAAGCGCGCGCTTTCCGAGAAGATCGCCGCCGAGCAGGTCATCGTTCTCGACGAGTTTTCGTTCGAGGCTCCGAAGACCAAGCTCATGGCCGCGCTCCTCAGGGATCTCGGGGTCGACCGCAGCGCCGTCATCATCCAGAAGGAAGTCGACGACACGGTTCTGCTGGTCACCAGCAACCTCCCGCGCATCGACTATTCGACCGCTCAGGCGATCGACGTCTATACGCTCATGGTGAACAAGACGCTCGTCTGCGACCAGGCCGGTTTCGACGCGCTCATGGCCCGCATGGCCAAGTAAGGAGTTTCAAGCCATGACGAAAGAAATCATCAAGAAGGTCATGATCACCGAGAAGGGCTCGCGCATTTCGGTCAACAACCAGTACATGCTGGAAGTCGCCAAGGATGCAACCAAGCCCCAGATCGCGGAGGCCGCCGAGAAGAAGTTCGGCGTGCACGTTCTCGCGGTCCGCACCGCCAACATCAAGGGCGGGCTCAAGTACATCCGCGGCACCCGCCGCGCGATCAAGGAAGCCACCTACAAGCGTGCGATCGTCACCGTCAAGGACGGCGAGCGCATCGAACAGGTCTAAGGTAAGGGAGTTCAAAGAAAATGGGACTCAAATCTTTCAAGGCTCGCAGCGACGGCATGCGTTTCCGCGTCGCCAACGCTTTCGAGGAAATCACCGAGAAGAAGCCGGTCAAGAGCCTCACGAAGGCCGTGCGCAAGACCGCCGGCCGCAACAACCAGGGTCGTATCACCACCCGTCATCACGGCGGCGGCGCCAAGCAGCGTCTCCGTCTCGTCGACTTCAAGCGCAACAAGTTCGACGTCGAGGCGACGGTCAAGGACATCGCCTACGATCCCAAGCGCAGCGCGTTTCTCGCGCTTGTCGAGTACACCGACGGTCAGAAGAGTTACATCCTCGCTCCCGAAGGTCTCAAGGTCGGAATGAAGGTCATGAACGGTCCGAACGCCGAAGCTTCGGTCGGTAACTGTCTGCCGCTCGTGCAGATTCCGCTCGGGCTTATGGTTCACGCCATCGAGCTCGTCCCCGGCGAAGGCGCCAAGATCGCCCGCTCGGCCGGCAACGAGTGTCAGATCATGGCCCGCGACAACGGCAAGGTCACGCTCAAGATGCCTTCTGGCGAAGTGCGTATCTTCAACGGCCGCTGTCTCGCCACCGTCGGCACGGTCAGCAACAAGGACTGGGGTTCGATTCAGCTCGGCAAGGCAGGCCGCAAGCGCCATATGGGTATCCGTCCCACGGTCCGCGGCGTTGCGATGAACCCGGTCGATCACCCGATGGGCGGCGGCGAAGGCCGTACGTCCGGCGGCAGCCACCCGCGTTCACCCTGGGGCCAGCTCGCCAAGGGCGGCAAGACCCGTCCGAAGCGCAAGGCGTCCGATCGCGTCATCGTCAAGAGGAGGAAATAATCCATGGCACGTTCTCTCAAGAAGGGACCCTATGTCGAGGAGTCGCTCCTCCGCAAGGTCGAAAAGATGCAGGCGAGCGGCAAGAAGCAGCCGATCAAGACGTGGAGCCGCCGTTCGATGGTGCTCCCCGAATTCGTCGGGCTCACGTTCGCCATCCACAACGGTCGTCAGCACATGCCGATTTTCATCACCGAAAATATGGTCGGCCATCGTCTCGGCGAGTTCGCGCCCACGCGCACGTTCAAGTCGCACGGCAACAATGCCAAGAAGTAAGGAGCCGTAAGAATGGAAGTTCAAGCCATTACCCGTAACGCGCGCATGTCGGCGGCGAAAGGCCGTCCGCTGGCGCGCTCCTGCCGCGGGCTCAAGCCCTCGGAGGCGCTCAAGCTCGTTGAGTTCTCGCCCAAGAAGGCCGCGGAGATTCTCCGCAAGACCCTCCTGAGCGCGATCGCCAACGCGAAGAACAACAACGGTCTCGACCCCGAAACGCTGACGGTCAAACTCTGCGTGTTCGACGAGTCGATCCGCATGAAGCGTTATTGGCCCACCGCCCGCGGCTCGGCCCACCCGATCGCGCGCCGCATGTGCCACTGCAAGGTCGTTCTCACCGACGGCAATAAGGAGACCAAGTAAAATGGGACAGAAAGTCAATCCTATCGGCTTCCGCGTCGGCGTCAACCACGCCTGGGGCAGCCGTTGGTTCGCGCCCAAGAAAACGTTCGGCGCGTATCTGATCGAAGACCAGAAGATCCGTGAAGCCTGCAAGAAGCGTCTCGCCGAGGCCGGCATCTCGAAGATTCTCATCGAGCGTTACCTCAACCGCGTGCGCGTCACCCTTTTCAGCGCCCGTCCCGGCGTCATCATCGGCCGCAAGGGCGGCGATGTCGAGGCGATCCGCGCCGAGCTCGAGAAGATGACCAAGAAGGAAGTCTACCTCGAGATCAAGGAAGTCCAGGGCGCCGACGCCGACGCTCAGCTCGTGGCCGAGTCGATCGCCCAGCAGCTCGAACGCCGCATCATGCTCAAGCGCGCGATGAAGCGCGCGCAGAAGGTGGCGATGGACATGGGCGTCGACGGAATCAAGATTCACGCTTCCGGCCGTATCAACGGAGCGGAAATCGCCCGTGTCGAGTGGTCGCGTGAAGGCAAGGTTCCGCTGCACACCCTGAGGGCGAACATCGACTACGGTTTCGCCGAAGCGAACACCACCGCCGGCAAGATCGGCATCAAGGTCTGGATCTGCAAGAAGGAAGGTTTCCAGGCGCGCGCTCAGCGCAGCGACCGTCGCGGCGACCGTGAAGGAGGTAAGCGCCATGCCGCTCATGCCTAAGAGAGTTAAGTTCCGCAAGGTTTCCAAGGGCAACCGTTCAGGTTACGCCACTTCGGGCACCGAGCTCGCCTACGGCGAATTCGGTCTCAAGGCTCTGACCCGCGGACTTCTGACCGCCACGCAGATCGAAGCGTGCCGCGTCGCCATCAACCGTGAAATGAAGCGCAAGGGCAAGTTGTGGATCCGCGTGTTCCCCGACAAGCCCGTCACCCGCAAGCCAATCGAAGTGCGTATGGGCGGAGGAAAGGGCAACCCTGAGTTCTGGGCGGCCGTGATCCTTCCCGGCAAGGTGCTTTTCGAAATCGGCGGCGTTTCCGAGGAAGTTGCCAAGGAATGTCTCCGTCTGGCGGCGACCAAGATCGGCATTCACACCAAATTCATCACCCGCGCAGGAGTCAAAATCTGATGAGCACGCAAACCAACACCCGCGGCGCGCGCAAGGTGCGCAAAGGCGTCGTTGTGTCCAAGATGGGCACGAAGAGCGTGAACGTCGAGGTCTCGTACCGCGAACGTCACCCCGTGTACGGCAAGATCGTCACGCGCACGAAAAAGTACCATGCGCACGACGAGGACGACACGGCGAAAGTCGGTGACAAGGTCACCATCATGGAAACGCGTCCGCTCAGCGCCACCAAGCGCTGGCGCGTCGTGAAGTAAGGGGGAAAGCGCAATGTTGCAGGAACTCTCAAATCTCGTTGTGGCGGACAACACCGGCGCCAAGCGCGCCATGTGCTTCCGCATTCTCGGACAGCGCAAGGAGTACGCCTATCTCGGCGACATCATCCGCGTCGCGATCAAGGAAGCTTCGCCGACCGGTTCCGTCAAGAAGGGCACGGTCGCCACGGCCGTCATCGTCCGTACGGGTCATCCGATCCGTCGCGAGGACGGCTCGACGGTTCACTTCGATCAGAACGCCTGCGTTCTCGTCGACTCGAAGCTCAACCCCATCGGCACGCGTATTTTCGGGCCGGTGGCGCGCGAGCTCCGCGATAAGAACTACATGAAAATCATCTCGATGGCCCCGGAAGTGGTCTAATACAAGGAGCAACCTCAAATGGCTATCGCAAGAATCAGAAAGAACGACACCGTGATCGTGACCTGCGGCAACGACGCAGGCAAGACCGGAACCGTCCTCAAGGTTGATCCCAAGAAGGGTACCGCCGTCGTCGGAGGCGTGAACGTCCACAAGAAGGCCGTTCGCCGCACCGAGAAACAGGCCGGCGGCCTCATCGACACGGAACTGCCGGTCAAACTCTGCAAACTCATGCCCTACGACGCCGACAAGAAGTGCGGCACCCGCGTCAAGGCGGGCGAGAAGGACGGCAAGAAGGCCAGAGTCTCAGTCAAGAGCGGCAAGACCCTCTAACAAGGAACGAAATCATGGCAAGACTCAAAGACGAATACGCGAGCCGCATGGTGGCCGAGCTTGAAAAGAAGCTTGAAGTCACCAACAAGATGCTCGTTCCCCGCCTTCAGAAAATCGTCGTGAACATGGGCTTCGGCATCGTCTCCAAGGACGAGCAGAAGACTCTGGTCGACGAAATGACGGCGATCACCGGCCAGAAGCCCCAGCTTTGCAAGGCGAAGAAGTCGATCTCGAACTTCAAGCTCCGCGAAGGCATGGTCATCGGCGCGAAGGTTACGCTGCGCGGCGATCGCATGTGGGAGTTCGCCGACCGTCTCATTTCGGTCGCGCTTCCGCGAATCCGCGACTTCCGCGGTGTTTCTAACCGCGGCTTCGACGGTCGCGGCAACTATACGCTGGGCCTCAAGGAGCATTCGATCTTCCCCGAACTGGTGGATACCGGATCGGGTCACTCCGGCATGGACATCACGTTCGTGACCAGCGCCAACGACAACAAGGCTGCCAAGGAGCTTCTCGTCTCCATGGGCATGCCGTTTGCGGGGAGGAACTAATCATGGCAAAGAAATGCTTGATTGAAAAGCAGAAGCGTACGCCCAAGTTCAAAGTGCGCGCGTACAACCGCTGCCAGCGTTGCGGCCGCCGCCACGCCTACATCCGCAAATTCGGCGTCTGCCGTCTTTGCTTCCGCGAACTCGCCGTCTCCGGCCTCATCCCAGGCGTCACGAAGGCTTCGTGGTAACGAATACAAGGAAAGGAATCTAAAGAAATGTCACTCGATCCCATTTCCGATATGCTCACCACGATCCGCAACGGTCTGAAGGCCCGCCTTCACTCCGTCACGGTTCCCGCGAGCAACCTCAAGGGCGAAATCGCCCGCGTCATGAAGGATGCCGGATACATCGCCGACTCCGTCATGACGACTGAATTCCCGAAGAAGCTGATCATCACGCTGAAGTACTCCGATCGCGCCGAACCCGCGATCCGCGAGATCAAGCGCGTTTCCAAGCCCGGTCTTCGGAAGTTCGTGTCGGTCCCCGAGATCCCGCTCGTCCTCGACGGCATGGGCCTGGCGATTCTCTCCACCTCCAAGGGCATCATGTCCGGCGCGGAGGCGAAGAAGGCGCGTCTCGGCGGTGAAGTTATCTGCACTGTCGCTTAATCATAGGAGCCTAAGAAGACAATGTCTCGAATCGGTAAAGAACCCGTCAAGATCGCCGAGGGCGTAACTGTCGCCGTCGACGGTCAGAACGTGACGGTCAAGGGCAAGCTCGGTGAGCTTTCCTACACGATGCAGGATGGCATCACGGCGAAGGTGGAAGACGGCAACGTCGTGGTCGAACGCAAGGACGACTCGGTGAGCAACTTCCACGGACTCGCTCGCGCGCTGATCAACAACATGGTCGTCGGCGTGTCGGCTGGCTACAAGAAGCAGCTTGTTATCGAAGGTACCGGCTTCAAAGCCGCGCTTCAGGGCAAGGTGCTTTCGCTTTCGCTCGGTTTCGCGAGCCCGAAGCTTTTCGACATCCCCGAGGGCATCACCGTCACCGTCGAGAACGACGGTCTGCAGGTGAGCGTCACGGGCGTCGACAAGGCCCAGGTCGGCGAGGCCGCCGCCCGCATCCGCTCGTACTACCCGGCTGAACCCTACAAGGGCAAGGGCATCAAGTATGTCGGCGAAAAGATCCGCCGCAAGCAAGGAAAGAAGGTGGCCTAATGTTCAATCGCAAAGTTCAGCGCCAGAAGCGTCATCTGCGCCTTCGCCAGAAGGTCGTCGGCACCGCGGCGCGTCCGCGCATGTCGATCTGCGTCACGAACAAGAACATGTACGTTCAGTTCATCGACGACGACGCCGGCAAGACTCTCGCCTCGGCGAGCTCGCTCAAGGAGAAGAAGGCCAACCTCGAGGTCGCGAAGAACCTCGGCGCCGCCGCCGCTGCCGCGGCGGCCGCCGCCGGGATCACGCTCGTGGTCGTCGACCGCGGCGGCTTCAAGTACACGGGCCGCGTCGCGGCGATCGTGGAAGCGGCCGTCGCCGCCGGGCTCAAGGTCAGCGCCAAGGAAGAGGAGGCTAAGTAACCATGGCTATGAATCGTGACAAGCGCGGCGAAATGGCCGCTCAGGACGAGCTCGACGAACACACCGTGTTCATCAACCGCTGCGCCAAGACCGTCAAGGGCGGTCGCCGCATGAGCTTCTCCGCGGTCATCGTCGTCGGTGACAAGGAGGGCAAGGTCGGCGTCGGTTTCGGCAAGGCCAACGAGGTCGCCGACGCGATCCGCAAGGGCGGCGAGGCCGCCCGCAAGGATATGCGCAAGGTCTGCCTCAAGGGCAAGACCATTCCGCACGAAGTCGAAGGCGTCTGCGACGGAGGCAGAGTCCTCCTCAAGCCCGCGCCCGACGGCACCGGCCTTATCGTCGGCGGCGGTATGCGTCCCGTTCTTGAAGCGGCCGGCATCCGTGACGCCGTGGGCAAGTCGCTCGGCTCGAAGAACCGTCTCAACGTGGTCAAGGCCACGATGAACGCGCTTTCGAAGCTCCGCAGCGCCGAGGAAATCGCCGCTACCCGTGCGTGAGAAAGAAAGGAATCGAAACAATGGATCTCAGCAATCTTACGAACACGCCCGGAGCCCGCGAACGCCGCAAACGCGTCGGCCGCGGCTGCGGTTCGGGTATGGGCAAGACCTCCACCCGCGGTCACAAGGGTCAGGCGCAGCGCAAGGGCCACAAGCAGAAGCTTCAGTTCGAAGGCGGTCAGATGCCGCTCGTTCGCCGTATCCCCAAGCGCGGTTTCAACAATGCCGCGTTCAACGCCAAGGCTCTCGCCGTCAACGTCTCCGACCTCGAGAAGAAGTTCGAGGCCGGTGCCGAAATCACGGTCGAGACTCTCGCCAAGGCGGGATTTTCGGACAACAAGCAGCCTAAGATCAAGATTCTCGGCAACGGAGAACTCACCAAGAAGTTCACCGTCAAGGTTCCCTGCTCGGCAGCGGCCAAGGCCAAGATCGAAGCCGCCGGCGGCAGCGTCGCCTGAGAATTCGCTTAAGGCGAAATGCAAAACAGGAGGCTCACGGTTCCGTGAGTCTCTTGTTTTTCGTGTCTCCAATTATAAATTTTTCGCCAACCGGATCGTCGTTCACGGCGTATACAGGATAAGTGGGGTTTGCCGCGCGGATAATGCCGCACTTGACAGAATGCAAGAATAAATCCATAATACCAGATCACTATGAGTTACTACCTTATGATTTTAGTCGGTGCGGTTCTCGTGAACAATTTCGTGCTGAGCCGCTTTCTCGGATGCTGCCCTTTTCTCGGGGTCTCCAAGAAAACGGAAACCGCCGTCGGAATGACGGGCGCGGTCGTCTTTGTGATGACGGTCGCCGCCGCGGTCACGTGGTGTCTCGACCATTGGCTGCTGCAGCCGAACGCGCTCGGGTACATCCATACGCTCGCGTTCATTCTCGTGATCGCGGCGCTCGTGCAGTTCATCGACATAGCGATGAAGCGGTTCCTGCCTCCGCTCCATTCCGCTCTCGGAATCTTTCTGCCGCTGATCACCACCAACTGCGCGGTTCTGGGCGTGGCGGAAATCAACTGCAAGCAGGGACCGGATTTTTCGAGTCGGTGTTTTTCTCGTTCTCCGCGGCGCTCGGTTTCGGGTTCGCGCTGGTCATTTTTTCGGGCATCCGTGAAAAACTCGAACACGCCGCGCCTCCGCGGTGTTTCCGCGGCGTGGCGCTTGCGCTGGTCACGGGCGGGCTGTTGAGCCTTGCGTTCATGGGGTTCTCGGGGATGGTCAAGTTGCCGTACTGAAACAGTTCGGATTTCAAGAAAGGTCGGAGATGCTTACAGCAATCATCGTCATAGCCGGAATAGGTTTGGTCGCCGCCGTCGTACTGTCGCTTGCCGACAGGTTTCTGAGCGTCAAGGAAGATCCGCGAATCGGAATGATCACCGCGGCCCTGCCCGGCGCCAACTGCGGCGGTTGCGGTTTCGCCGGGTGCGACGGGTACGCCCGCGCGCTCGTGGACGGGACGGCCCCGAACGGAGCCTGCGCCGCCGGCGGCGACGCCTGTGCCGCCGAATGCGCCAGAATTCTCGGTGTAGCCGCGACGGCGACGGAAAAGCGCGTCGCGCTCGTCAAATGCTGCGGCACCCGCTCGGAGGCGATCCGCGTCGGCGATTACAACGGCATCTGCGACTGCGCGGTCGCTGCGGCCACGGCCGGCGGCGACAAGGGGTGCAAATACGGCTGTCTGGGGTACGGCGCCTGCGCCAACGTCTGCCCGAAAAACGCCATTTCCGTCGTCGACGGACTCGCGAAAGTGGACAAACGCCTGTGCATCGGCTGCGGAAAGTGCGTGAAGGCATGCCCCAAGGGGATCATCGAACTGGTGCCGGCTTCGGCGACCATCCACGTGCTCTGCGCCAACCCCGACAAGGGACCCGGCGTACGCAAAGTCTGCGGCGTAGGGTGCATGGGATGCCGCCTGTGTGAAAAGAATTCAGGCGGCAAGGAGGCCGGTCATTTCGCCTTTCAGGGCTTTCTGGCGAAGGTCAATTATGACAATCCGCCGACCGACGAGCAGATTGTCGACAAGTGTCCCGCGAAGTGCATGGCCGTCGACCCGCACTTCGAAAGCGGGCACTGAAGCGCGGCTTCAGAAACTGCGCTGAATGCCGGCGCACAGCGTGTACAGCGTTTCGCATCCGCCGTCGACGCCGAGAGTCAGGTCGGCGTCGAACCTGATCGACCACGTGTCGGTGAGGTGATAGAAACTTCCGATCCCCGCTTTGGGACCTACCTGCCCTCTGTCGTGTCCGATCCAGCCTTTGGCGCCGAACGTGAAGAACGGATCGAAGCGTTCGTATCCCCACCAGTGCCACAGCACGTCCGCCGACAGGCCGGCAAAGTTTTCAAGCGCGGCGGCTTCGGTCTCCACCGCCCAGAATTCCGCGAAATAGTATCCGGCTCTGACTGCGCCGCCGCCGAGTCTGCGCATCGACGAGCCGCCTTCGGGCAGTGTCATCACAGCCCCTGCGCCGGCATACCAGCGGTCGAATTCGCATTCCTCGGCTTTCAGCGGAACCGCCGTCAGCGCAACGATAAGCGGCCAAAGAAGTCTTTTCATGCAACAGAGAGTGTCTGTCCGGTTTTCGGGGGCTGTGGAAACGACCGGGCGTTATTTCTTGAGCGTCTTGCGGAAGAAGTTGGCGATCGAGGCGTCGTCGATCTCGACGCCGTGCGGATGGTGTCCGTAGGCGCCGCGCCTGATAACGGAGATATCGCCGCCGGCCTCTTTGTAGCGCTTCGCGAACAGTTCGCTGTTGGATGCGGGAGGAACCACATTGTCGGCGCCGCCGTAGACCAGATACGCCGGGATGCCGGCTTTGGCGAGAGTCTCGGCCATGTTCACGGGCATGCGCGGATCCCTGTCCCAGTCCGCCGGCGCGTTCTCTGCCCAGGGACCGATCTTGGATTTCATTTTCTCCGGATCGGTGCCTGCAAACTTCGAGAAGGTCAGCAGCGGGCAGTCGTAGTAGATCGCCGCCACGTCGGCGGGATTCGCGGCGGTGTAGCGCGTCGAGAAGAATCCGCCCCAGCTAAGTCCGATAAGGCAAGTTTTGGGAGCGAAACCGAGTTCATCGACGAGGTAATCCCGGAATGCCTTGCTGATCGCGATGCCTTCATCGTTCATCCGGTATTTGAATGTTTCGATCGTGACGTGATGCCATCCCTGGCGGAGGAGCTGCAATGCCGGGGTGCGGGGTACGAACGCCGTCGCCCACTGCATTGTCCATGTCCAGGGCTTTGATTCGAGCGCCGGAACCGACGGCTCCACAACCCAGGCGGTGCATCCGCGGAATTCAAAACGGGTACGCTCGAATCCGTAGAATCTGTCGGTGCCGATTATTTTGCATTTCTCCGCGATTTTGTCGGTGAGGTTGCCGGCATTCGCGACGATTGCCGCGAGCGTCGCCGCGACGAAGAGTGTTTTTTTCATTGTTAATTCCTTGTGTTCGGGTTGAATAGCAAAGAGATTATATCAAAATATTCTTGTCTCCGCGGGGATGCTGATGTTTTTGGTATAATACGGGAAATCGGCCGTTCGTCCGATTGACGGAGGAAAAACCCAAAACTTTGTCCTGAGAGGAGAAAAGATGAGAATGTTTCTGCTGCTCTGCGCCGCGGCCGCGTTTTCGTTCGCGGCTTTGGCCGAAAATGGCGGAGCGACCGCCGGAACGGCGAAAAGCGGCGACGGAGGCGGTAAAAAGACCAAGCGCGACGCAAGGATAACCTCCCGGTCCACCTATTACGACCGCAAGGAGGGTGTCGGGGTCTTCACCGGCGATGTGCACGTGGACGACGAGGACTACCAGATGCATGCCGACAAGGTTTACCTGTTCATGAAGGGAACCAACGAACTCGAGCGTATTGTAGCCGTCGGCAAAGTCGCCATGACCAACGGCACGAAGCGCGCTTACGGATGCAAAGTGTCGTATTACCGCAATCCCGGGCTGGTCGTGCTGTATTCCGGAGACGGCATCGCGGCCGAGGTGCGTGACGAGGCCAAGGGCGGCGATCAGATCGTGCGCGGGAAGAAGATCCGCTTCTGGACCGACTCGGAGCAGGTGGAGGTTCTGGAGGCGGAGATCACCGCCCCGTCCGAGGCGGCGACCGGAAGCGGACTTAAGAGCGTGCTCGGGAAATGATATGAAGATACTGGTGCTCAACGGACCCAATCTGAACATGCTCGGACTGCGCGAGCCGGAGCTGTACGGCTCGCGCGATTATGCCGCGCTCGAGGAGTATGTGCGCGGCGAAGCCGACAGGCGCGGCGTCCGGGCGGAGATCCGCCAGACGAATCACGAAGGAACGCTGGTCGATTGGATCCAGCAGGCGCGCGGGGCTTTCGACGCGATCGTTCTCAACGCCGCGGCCTATACCCACACGTCGGTGGCGGTGCTCGACGCGCTCAAGGCGGTGAACGTGAGAACGGTCGAGGTGCATCTTACCGAGCCGAAGAACCGCGAGGATTTCCGCAAGGTCTCTTATGTCGGCATGGTCGCGGAAAAGACCTTCTCGGGACGCGGGTTCGACAGCTACGGCGATGCCATCGCGTATCTCGCCGGCGGGGAGGGTCGCTGAAACATGCCGGTTTACGTCTACGAGGCGAAGGATGAAAAAGTCTCCTGCGGCGAATGCCGCGGAGGATTCGAGATCAGGCAGCCGTTGAGCGAGGATAAACTTGCGAACTGTCCGAAGTGCGGCGCGCCCGTGATCCGGGTCATCCAGGCTCCCGGGCTTACCCATTCCAAGACCGATCTCCACTACCGCGCGAAACGCGCCGGCTTCAAGTGTCTGAAAAAAGTGCAGAAGGGCGAATACGAGACGGTTTATTGATCCGCCGAGATATGGTATAATCCCTTGAAATGGAAGTAATAGCCACAGCCATAGCAGATGTCAAGATCGTGGTGCCCGATATCCACCGGGACGGTCGCGGCTATTTCTTCGAAACCTACAGCGAGGAGCGTTATTTCGGCGCCGGAATCCGCGCGAAGTTCGTTCAGGACAACGAGAGCTGTTCGTCGCGCGGGGTTTTGCGCGGCCTTCACTGGCAGAGCGGCGCCCATGCGCAGGCGAAACTTGTCAGGGTCGTGCGCGGCGCCGTCTGGGACGTCGCCGTCGATGTCCGCAGGGGATCGCCGACTTTCGGCAGAAGCGTGAGCTGCGAACTGACGGCGGAGAACGGGCGGCAGTTTTTCATCCCCCGCGGCTTCGCGCACGGTTTCGTGGTGCTTGAGGACGATACGATTTTCAGCTACAAGTGCGACAGTTTCTACAATCCAGCCGCCGAGCGGGGATTGAAGTTCGACGATCCGGCTCTGGGCATAAAATGGCCGTGGCCGGGGCGTGATTATCTGCTTTCCGAAAAAGACAAAAAACATCCGCCGCTCAAGGACATTGAGCCGTGGGAAGCATAAGGAGAAAATACATGACAGTCAAAGGATATGCGAAATTTCTGCTCGTGATGGCGGGCCTCGGCGGCCTTCTTTACGGCGTGGACGTGGGCGTCATCGCCGCGGCGCTCCCGTACATCGAACGGACGTCGACGTTCAACCAGAACGAAATCGGCTGGATCGTCGGCATGGCGCTCTGGGGGTCGCTCCCCTCGTCGATGATCGCGGGGCTTCTCGCCGAATGGTTCGGCCGCAAGAAAATGATCGTCGTTTCCGCGCTTCTCTTCCTTCTCTCGATCCCCGTCATCTGCGCGTCCGGCTTCTTCGAGGGCGGCAATTTCTGGATGATGGTCGGCGGGCGCGCGATGCAGGGCGCGGCGGCAGGCCTCTTCGGCGTTATCGTTCCGATGTATCTGGCCGAATGCCTTGACGCCGATTCGCGCGGCAAGGGTACGGGCATGTTCCAGCTTCTTCTGACGATCGGTCTCGTGTTCGTCGCGGTCATCGGCTTTGCCGTTACTTCCGTCGTCGGCGACAGCGTCAAAGTCGTCGCCGAGAAGGCGGCGGCCGCCGGCGTCGACGCCGCTTCGGTCACGTTCGCCCAGATCAAAAGCTGGGTCGCGCCCGCGCAGATCACCTCGTGGGTACACGCCTGGCAGATGATCTTCCTCCTCTCGTGCATCCCCGGGCTCATCCTCTTCTTCGGCGCGTTCAAGCTGAAAGAATCTTCCCGCTGGCTCTACAGGAAAGGCCGCAAGGACGAGGCGCTCGCCTCGCTCGCCGCCAACAACGGCGAAGAGAAGGCGAAGGAGATCCTCGCCGAGATGATCGCCGCCGACGAGGCCGCCGCCGCCGAGAAGGCCGCGAACGCCGCCGCGACCGATTCGCTCCTTCAGAAGAAGTACGTCGTTCCCTTCGTTCTCGCGGTCGTCATTCTCGCCTGCAACCAGACGACGGGCATCAACTCCGTCCTGAACTACACGGTCACCATCTTCCAGAAGACGGGCATGCAGGGCGCCTTCGCGAACGTCTCCGACGTCGCCATCAAGATAATGAACTGCGTGATGACCATCGTCGCCTGCGCGCTCGTCGACAAGAAGGGCCGCAAGTTCCTTCTGAAGCTCGGCACGAGCGGCATCATTCTCGGGCTCTGCGGCGTCGGCTCGATCTTCCTCGCGATCTCCAAGGGCTGGACCCAGCCGTCGATGGTGACGGGCATTCTCGCGACGATCTTCTTCTTCATGTTCATCGGCTTCTACGCCGTAGGTCCGGGAGTGTGCGTGTGGCTCGCCCTGACCGAGCTTATGCCCACGCGCATCCGCGCCAACGGCATGGCGATCGCTATGATCATCAACCAGGGCGTTTCCGCCGGCATCGCGACGGTGTTCCCGAAGTGGTGCGCGGCGACGAACGACAACGGCACGGTCTTCTTCGTGCTCGCGGGCTTTACCGTGATCTACTTCATCACGGCGGCGTTCTTCCTCCCGGAGACCAAGGGACGCACGCTTGAAGAGGTGGAGAAATACTTCACGACCGGCAAGATGCCGGAGAAAGCGTAAACGCGGGAAACAGACAGAGGGTGCCGTCGCGGCACCCTTAATATGCGGAATATCCGGAGGAAAACAATGGAAGAGCAAATCAAGGCGAAACTCGAGGAACTGCGCGGCGGACTTCAGGCCGACGGCGGAGATCTGGAACTTGTGAAAATCGACGGCAAGGTCGTTTATCTGAAACTGGTCGGACATTGCGGCAGCTGTCCGTTCGCGATGATGACTCTGAAGCAGGGGATCGAGGCTTCGCTCAGGTCTCTCGACCCCGAGATCACCGTCGAAAGGGTGATGGATTGATGAAGACTTTCAATGTCAGTCTCGTCGGCGTCGGCGGGCAGGGAATCCTGCTCACCGCCGATCTGCTCGCCAAGACCGCCGCCATCGCCGGGATGGATGTCAAGAAGTCGGAGATCCACGGCATGGCCCAGCGCGGCGGCAGCGTGATTTCGCAGGTCCGCTTCGGCAGCGATGTCGCCTCTCCCATCATCCAGGAGGGGACGAGCGACATTCTCGTTTCGTTCGACAAACTCGAATCTCTCAGATGGGCGCATCTTTGCGCCAAGGGCGGCAAGGCGATCGTGAACAATCTGTATCTCGTACCGGTCACGGTTTCCTCCGGCCAGCAGAGCGCGGTGGAAGATCTCGACGGCAGGATCAGGAAGGCGTTCCCTTCGGCCGTGATGGTCGATGCCGCGTCCATCGCGGAGAAGGAGGTCGGCAATTCCCGCACGATGAACATGGTGATCGCCGGAGCGCTCTCGGCGTTTACGCCGTTCAGGGAGCGGGAATGGCTCAAGGCGCTCGGGGAAATCCTCTGCGGGCCCAAGGCGAAACTGCTGGAGGTGAACAGGAAGGCGTTTGAACTCGGGCGCAAAGCCGCGCTCGGGAAATAGGCGGAAAGGAACTGGCTGGCGAGATGGGGATGTGGAACCGTACGGCTGAGACTCTGTCGAGGGACGAGTACGCGAAACTTCAGCTTGAGGGGCTGAAGAAGTCGCTTTGCCGGGTCTGGAGCAATGATTTCTACCGCGAGCGGCTCAAGCGCGGGGGAGTCTCCTCGCCCGAAGATGTCAAGAGTCTCGATGACCTCGCCCGGCTTCCGTTCTTCACCAAGGAGGATTTCCGCGAGGCGTATCCGCTCAAGATGAGCTGCGTCGACCGCCGCGATCTCATGGAAATGCACATGAGTTCCGGCTCCACCGGAACGCCGGTGGTCATGGCCTATACCAAAAACGACCTCCTGCAGTGGGCGGAGTGCATGGCCCGCTGTTATGCGATGGCAGGGCTGGAGAAGGGCGACGCGCTGCAGATCATCCCCACCTTCGGTCTGTTCAACGGCGGCTTCGGCTGCTACCACGGCGCGCGCAAGGCGCAGCTGTTCACGATACCGGCGAGTTCCGGCAACACCGAGCGGCAGATCCGGCTGATGCGCGATTTCAACGTCAGAGGATTCGTCTCGGTCGTGAGCTACGTGCCGCGCATCATCGAGAAGCTCGATGCGGAATCCGGGGGCGACCGCGACATCCCGTCGCTGCGCGTGGGGATTTTCGGATCGGAGACCTTCTCCGACGAAACGCGCCGCCGCATCGAAGAGCGTCTGCACATCGAATGCTTCGACATCTACGGCATGACCGAGACCGGCGGTATCGGCACCACCGGGCAGGACTGCCGCGCCCATGCCGGACTGCACGTCTGGGAAGATCAGTACATAACCGAGATCATCGACCCGAAGACGGGCAGAACGGTGCCCGACGGCGAATACGGCGAAGTGGTGTTCACCTCTCTCAACCGCGAGGCGATGCCTATAATCCGCTACCGCACCCATGATATTTCACGTGTCGTCTCCCGCGGGAAGTGCGCCTGCGGCCGGACGTCGCTGAGGATCGACCGCATCACCGGACGTACGGACGATATGCTGATCGTCAAGGGCGTCAATTTCTATCCCCGCCAGGTCGAGCAGGCGCTCAAGGAAATCCCCGGAGTGGCCGACGAATTCCAGATAATTCTCGACGAGGCCGGCGGCGTCACCGAAGTCACCATCAACGTCGAAGCCGAGCCGGGCGTCAGCGGCCACGCGGTCGCCAAGCATCTGCGCGAACGTCTCGGGTTTCTGCCCAAGGGCGATGTGTTTCCGGTCGGGACGCTGCCTCGCACGGAGGGTAAGGCCAAGCGCGTGATCAGGCGCGGGTAGCGGAACCGGCGACGGACGGAGACGGGAGTAGATCGCATTTTGGAAGAAAGCGGCACATGACAGATTTTTCGAAATTGCTAAATCCTCAGCAGTGCGCGGCGGCCACTGCCGGCGACGGTCCGCTGCTGGTGCTGGCGGCCGCCGGCACGGGGAAAACCCGCACGCTCGTGCACAGGGTTTCTTACCTGATCGAATCCTCGGTCCCCGCCGAGCGGATAATGCTTTTGACGTTCACCAACCGGGCGGCGAGGGAAATGCGCGAGCGCGCCGAGGCGGTGGCGGGGGATGCGGTTTCGGCGATATGGTCGGGCACTTTCCATTCGATATGCGCCAGACTTCTCAGGCGCTACGGCACCGCGATAGGATACCAGCCGGGGTTCCAGATTCTCGACGAAGAGGACCAGAAGAAACTTATCGGCGAGATCATCAAGTCGTCGGTCGCCGACCCCAAGGCTTTTCCGAAAAAGGAACTTGTCGCCAAAATGATTTCCGAGGCGGCCAACGAGCGCAAGCCGGTGGCGTTCGTCGCTTCGCGGTGGATGACGAAGACCGCCGGCGTCGATCCCGAGGCGGTCGCGACGATCGCGGAAAAGTATGCCGTGCGCAAACTGGAGCTCGGGGCGATGGATTTCGACGATCTGCTCGTCAACGGCCTCAAACTGCTGAAGACGAAGGACTCCGTCCGGGAACTGCTGCAGGAGCATTTCCTTCATGTTCTGGTCGACGAATATCAGGACACCAACGCCCTTCAGGCGGAGTTCACCGACATACTCGCGGCCAGACACCGCAACATAATGGCGGTTGGTGACGATTTCCAGTGCATCTACACCTGGCGGGGGGCGCTGATCGAAAACATCATGGATTTCCCCAAGCGCTGGGACGGATGCAGGATAATCAAACTTGAGCGCAACTACCGGTCGGTGCCGGGAGTTCTGGATGTCGCCAACGTGGTCATGAAGGATGCTCCCAACCAGTTTGAGAAGACGCTCAAGCCCGCACGTTCCGGTTCGGGCGAACGGCCGTGGCGCTACGAGGTTTTCGATTCGCGTTCGCAGGCCGGGGAGATTCTCCGGATAGTGCGCGAAAAACTGGCGCTCGGGTACCGTTACGGCGATATCGCCGTCCTCTACCGCAGCCATTTCCAGTCCATTGACGTGCAGATGACGCTTGCGAGGATGAAGGTGCCGTTTCGCATCACGAGCGGTGTCGGGGTCTTCGAGCAGATACACGTCAAGGACGTGTTGGCATATCTGCGGCTTGTCACCAATCCGGGGGATGAACTTTCGTTCCTGCGCTTCATCCGGCTTTTTCCGGGAGTGGGCGAAAAGAGTTCGAAAAACTGCTGGGAGAAACTCGGTCGCCGGTTCGATTCGTCGCGCAGGGAGGATCGCGACGCGCTCCACGGAATGCTCGGCGCCAAAGCCAAGCCCTTGTGGCCGGTGATGTCGAGATGTCTGGAGGCGGCGGCGGACCATCTTGCCGAAGGCGAGATCGGCGAGATAGTTGAGGATTTCTGCGACCTGTTCTACGAAGACCGTCTCCGGGACGAATGGGAGGATCAGGAGGCGGAGGACCGTCTCGCGGACATAAAGGAACTCGCCGCGCAGATCGCAGGTTCCGAGAACGGACTTGAGGGGTTCCTGCACGATGTCGCGCTGCTGACCAATCTCGACGTGAAGCGCAACGATTCTTCGCCGGACAGGGTGACGCTTTCGACGGTCCATCAGGCCAAGGGGATGGAATGGCCGGTGGTGCTGGTGCCGTGGCTGTCGGACGGGCTTTTCCCGAGCGCGAAGGCGGCCGAGGAGGGGCGGATGGACGAGGAGCGCCGGCTATTCTACGTGGCGGTGACGCGGGCGAAAGATTCGCTTTACATGTTCTCGCCGCAGATCCGCAAAAGCGCCGACGGCGGGATGTTTCCGGTCGAGCCCTCGCCGTTCGTGAAGGAGATTCCGCCGGAACTCGCTTCGATCCGCCGGGTCGCTTCCGCGCCGCAGGCGTATCAGGCTTCCCTCCGTTACGGCAACCGCGGCGGCTTCGGCCAACGCGGCGCTTCGCCGTATTCGTCGCCGTCGCCGTCGTACCGGACAACCTGGCGCAGATAGGAAAAGACATGTTCCCGGATTTGATAGATATCGGTTTTCTGCATCTTAAAACCTACGGCGCGTGCATGGCCACGGGTTTTCTGCTCGCCTGGTGGCTGCTTGAAAAACTGAGCGCCCGCAGGGATCTGTCGAATCTTATGGTTTCGCTCATGGTCGGCGGCGTCGTCGGCAGCCGAATCGCCTATGTGATCGAGCACTGGAGCGCGGAGTTCGCCGCCAATCCGGTCAATGTGATACGCATCGATCAGGGCGGGCTTATGTTCTACGGCGGTTTCATCCTTTCTTTCACGGTCTTCTTCTTCTGGTGCTTCGTCAAGAAAGAGCGTCCGCTGGCGCTGGCGGATCTGTTTTGCGTCGTGCTGCCGCTCGCCCATGCCTTCGGGCGCATCGGCTGCTTTTTCTACGGCTGCTGCTACGGACGGGACTCCAACGCCTGGTGCGCGGTGGTCTTTCCGCCCGGAAGCCCGAGCTGGTACGAGCACGGACGGCGGACGGTGAGCGTTCTCCCGACCCAGCTTTTCGAGGCGGCGGCGCTGCTGCTGCTCTTCGCCGCGCTGCTGGCGTTCTGGCGCCGCAGATCTTTCATGCGCCGCTTCGGCGCCGGCGCGCTTACCGGGTTCTACATGATCGGCTACGGCGTCATCCGTTTCGGCATGGAATATCTCCGCGGCGATCCGCGCGCGGCCGTCGGACCGTTTTCCATTTCGCAGACGATTTCGATGGGACTGATGATCGCCGGCGCGGCGTTCATCGCCGTTTCCCGTTTCTCCGGCGCCAAGACAGGGAATGGAGACGGCCGCGATGGGTAATCTGCACGTCATAATCGGCGAGGACGATTTTCTCGTCGATTCGACGGCGAAAAAGATCGTCGGCGACGGCATCGGGCTGGAGATCGTCGATTCGGCCAATTCCTCCAACGCCGATTCCCAGCTGGCGGACCTGCGCGAGGCCGACGCGTCGTTTTCGACGCCTCCGTTTCTCGATCCGCGCAAGGTGACGTGGTGGAAAAACGTCCATTTTCTGCCGGGCGCCGGCAAGGCGCCGGCGGCGGATGTGAAAGCGGCGCTCGAGAAGTTCGCGGCCAAACTCGCCTCGTCGCCGCTCGCCGAAAATCAGCATTTCATCCTCAGCGCTCCGCACCTTCTCAGGACGTCGGTTTTCGCCAAGACGCTGGCGACGGCGGCGCAGGTGGTGTCCTTCGCGGCGGAAAAGCCGTGGGAGGCCGTCCGCAACGCTACGGTGCGGGTGATCGATCTCGCCGCCGACGCGGGGCTTTCGTTCGCGGGCGGCGCGGCCGAGCTTTTCGTCTCCCGCGTCGGGACGGATTCGCGCTCGCTCATTTGCGAGCTCGGCAAAATGCGCGACTATCTCGGGCCGGGAGAGGGGACGATCACGGCCGCGGCGATCGACGAGGTGACGAGCCAGGGCGTCGGCGTCGAGCCGGAGGTGTGGGCGATAACCGATGCGCTGGGTGAGCGCAACCTTGAAAAAGCCATGTCGGCGATGCGGCGTTTCGAGCGGGAAAACGGGTTCGCGATTCTGATCACCACCGTGGTGGAGCGTTTCTTCCGGCAGCTGGTCGAACTGAAGAGCGCCGAGGCTTCACAGGGCCTTCAGGCGGCGATGCAGGGGATGAACGCCTATGCCGCGCGCAAGAACTCCGCGTTTCTGCGCAACTGGACGCTGAACGAACTCCGCATCGCCAGATGGCGCTTCCTGACGCTGCGCGAGCGGGCGGTTTCCTCGTCCGGTTCGGTCGATGCGCTGGTCGGCGTGGAGATGATACGCGTCTGCGGCATGAACCGCGGGAGGGGTCGCCGATGAGTGAAAGGATGCTCAATCTGAAACAGGCCGCCGAGCACGTCCATATGGACGTCAACGAACTGCGGCATTTCGCGCAGCGCGGTGAAGTGGAGGCTCTCGAGCGCGGTTCCGACTGGCTCTTCGACCATCGGGCGCTCGACGAATGGGCGCAGCGCAACCTGCTTTCGGCGGGGAAGCGCGAACTCAAGCGTCAGCACAGCCTGATCATGGACGAATGCCGCCGTGCCAGCCGCGCCGGATGGGGGGTGGCGGAGCTTTTGCGCACGGATGCGGTCGACCTGTCGCTGGGAGCGAAGGCCAAGGCCGGGATTCTGCGCGACATGACCGATCTTGCCGGCCGCACCGGCGCCGTCTATGATACGGACGCGCTTTTTAAGGAACTGACGGCGCGGGAAGAGGCCGCGTCCACCGCGATCGGCGAGGGCGTCGCGCTGCTGCATCCGCGCTTTCACGATCCGTATCTTTTCGAAGAGACTTTTGTGGCCTACGGCCGGAGCGAACGTGCGGTTTTCTTCGGAGCTCCGGACGGCGAAGGTACGCGGCATTTCTTTCTCATCTGCTCCACCGACCACGAAACGCATCTGCATATACTTGCGCGGCTGGCGATGCTCGCCCACGGAACCGATCTGCTTGAAAAGCTTGAAACGGTCGAAGATGCCGACGCGCTCGTCGCGGCGGTCGCCGAATGCGAAAAGGAATACGAGGGTTGACACCATGAAAAAACACTGGTTTTTCGATCTCGACGGCACGTTGGCCCGTACCGGCGAAGACATCCGCAACGCCTGGGCCGGGGCTTTGGCCGCGCTCGGACGCGATACGTCGCGCTTTGACGAGGTTTTCTCGATCGGTCCGACGGTCGAGAAGATAACCTATGCGCTCTACGACGACGCTTCCCCTGAGCTGGTGGAGCGGATTCTCGAGAAATTCCGTCCGCTCTACGACGAGAGCGGATTTCCCAACACCGTTCCCTACGACGGGATAAACGAATTTCTCGCGGCGCTGAAGGCCTCCGGCGCGAAGATCTACATAGTGACCAACAAGCGTCACGCGCCCACGCGGAGCATCGCGGCGAAATTCGGCTGGGACGGCATTTTCGACGGCATCTGGAGCTATGACACGTACGAGGTCAAGTATGCAAAACCCGATCTGATGGCGAGACTGCTCAGGGAGCTTGCCGTCGATCCCGCCGATGCGGTGATGGTCGGCGATACCGCCGGCGATGTCGATACCGGCAGGCGCAATTCGATGACGAGCATCGGCGTCGCCTACGGCTACGGCTCGAGGGAGGAGCTCGCCGGAGCGGACGTTCTGTGCGAGACCGTCGCCGAACTTGCGGAACTGGCGGCGGGAAACGCGCTCGACGGCAAATGAGGGCGGACAGGGAATGGATGTGAAAATAGAGGAGTCGTGGAAAAGGGAACTCTCCGGAGAGTTCGAAAAGCCGTATTTTTCGGAACTGGCGGCTTTCGTCCGCGGCGAATACGCATCAGGTGCGGTCTATCCGCCGGCCAAGTTCATATTCCACGCTTTTGACCGGACTCCTTTCGACAAGGTGAAAGTCGTCATTCTCGGGCAGGATCCCTACCATGAGCCCGGGCAGGCGCAGGGACTTGCGTTTTACGTGCCGCCGGGCATACGTACTCCGCCTTCGCTCGTCAATATCGCCAAGGAACTCGGAAAGGGCGCCGTGCCGGATCTTCTTCGCTGGGCCGATCAGGGGGTGCTGCTGCTCAACGCCACGCTTACGGTCGCGGCGCACCGGGCGGGTTCCCATCAGGGCAGGGGGTGGGAGACTTTCACCGATGCCGTCGTGAAAACGCTCAACGAACGGCGCGACGGACTGGTGTTTCTTCTCTGGGGCGCCTACGCCAGACGCAAGGGCGCGATAATCGACCGTGGACGCCACTGCGTCATAGAATCGGCGCATCCCTCTCCGCTGTCGGCGCACAACGGCTTTTTCGGTTCGCGTCCGTTTGCAAGGGCGAACGAGTATCTCGCCGCCAACGGTCTCGGGCAGATCGACTGGTGAACGGGATGTGCAGGATTTGGTATAATACCCGTTTATGAATGTGTGGATGATCTTCAAGGTCTCGATTCTGGCGATTCTGCGCAACAAGACGCGTTCGCTCCTGACCTGCATCGGCATTATCGTGGGCATCGCCGCGGTGATCGCGGTTCTGGCGATCGGCAAGGGAGCTTCGACGATGATGGTCCGCGAGATTTCATCGATGGGCAACAATCTCGTCATGGTCTGGCCGGACTGGAACCGCCGCGGCACGGTGCGCGCCGGCATGGGCGCGGGACAGACGATGACCGCCGGCGACGCCGAGGCGATCGTCCGTGAACTCGGTCATCTCGTCGGCGCGGTCAGTCCCGCCGTCAACGTGAGCGCGCAGCTCGTCAGGCAGAACCGCAACTGGAACGTTCGCGTGAGCGGGGTGTCGTCGGACATGCCGGAGATACGCAACTGGCAGGTCGCGGAGGGGCGCTTCTTTGAGGAAGCCGAACAGCGCAACAATTCCCGCGTCTGCGTCATCGGCACCACGGTGCGCGGACGTCTTTTCGATGACGAGGAGGAGGCCGTCGGCAAGACGATCCGCATAGGGGCGATGCCGTTCAAGGTTGTGGGAGTGCTCGCGTCCAAAGGCGCCAACGGCTGGGGGCAGGATCAGGACGATACGGTGATGGCGCCTTACACTACGGTCGCGCGCGTTCTCCAGCGCTCGAAATTCCGTTCGATCAACATGATGAACGTTTCGCTTCATTCGATGGACGATGTCGAGGAGGCCAAGCGCGAGATCACTTCGCTTCTGCGCCAGCGCCACAAGCTCGCGGGTTATCAGGACGACGATTTCGTTCTGCGCGACACCAGGGAGATCATGAGCACGATCGGGTCGGTCACGAATCTGATGACGGTTCTGCTGACCGCGGTCGCGGCGATTTCGCTTCTGGTCGGCGGCATCGGCATCATGAACATCATGCTGGTGTCGGTAACCGAGCGCATCAAGGAGATCGGGCTACGCATGGCCATCGGCGCGACGCCTGCGAACATTCTCTGGCAGTTCATTCTCGAGGCGGTGCTCCTTTCGACGGTGGGCGGCATAATCGGCGTGGGAGTGGGCGTGGGCGCGGCGAAGGCAATCGGCGAGATTCAGAACTGGCCGATCGTCATCGAGGTTTCAAGCGCGATCTGCTCTTTCTTGTTCTCGGCTTTCGTCGGAATGTTCTTCGGCTTCTATCCGGCCTATCGCGCTTCCAAACTGAATCCCATCGATTGTCTGCGCTATGAATAGAAAGATACTTTTAGGGGTGAGCGGCTCGATCGCGGCCTACAAGGCCTGCGAGCTGGTGCGGCTCTTCGTGCGCGACGGCGATGACGTGACCGTCGTCATGACCGAAGCGGCGAAGGAATTCGTAGGTCCGCTCACGTTTCAGACGCTTTCGAAAAACCCGGTGTTTTCCGATCAGTTCGCGCCGCCCGTAAGCTGGAAGCCCGAGCACATCTCGCTCGCCGAATCGGCCGACCTTGTGGTTGTCGCTCCGGCGACGGCCGACATCATCGCCAAGATGCGTTGCGGGCTTGCCGACGATCTTCTCTCTTCCGTTCTGCTCGCGACCCGCGCTCCGATCGCCGTCGCTCCGGCGATGAACGACGGAATGTGGGAGAATCCCGTCACGCAGGACAATATCGCCGCGCTGGAAAAACGCGGCATAACCGTGATCGGTCCGGAGAGCGGGGATCTCGCCTGCGGCACGAAGGGAAAAGGCCGGATGATGGATCCTCAAAAAATATTCGAGGCGTTGAAATGAAAACCAAACCTCTCTTTATCGTAATGTCCGCTCCGAGCGGATGCGGCAAGTCCACGCTGATCGATATGATTTTGCAGGAATATCCCGATATCGTCTATTCGATCTCCTGCACCACGCGCGAACCGCGCGGCGAGGAGGAGGACGGCCTCGATTACCACTTCCTTTCCAAGGAGCGTTTCGAGGAGCTTATCGCCGAAAACGCCTTCATCGAATATGCCGATGTCCACGGCAACTATTACGGCACGCTCAAAGCGCCCATTTCCGAAGTGCTCGCGGAAGGTAATTCGATGATCATGGACATCGACGTGCAGGGCGCGGCGAAAGTGCGCGAATACGTGCGCTCGCTGCCGAACACCGAGGCGATGAAGATGGGGTATGTCGACATCTTCATCGATCCGCCGTCGATGGATGAGCTGCGCTCCCGGCTCGAAGGGCGCGGCACCGACTCGCAGGCGACGATCGAGAAGCGTCTTGCCAACGCCGAGGGCGAGATTCGGCGCGCCGGGGAATATATGTTCAGAGTCACTAACGATGATCTTGCGATTGCCTACAAACGGCTTTGTGATCTCATTGACGCATTGAGCGGGAGGATGTGAAATGAATTCGAAACGCAAACTCAAATACGCGATGGTGGGCGGCGCCAAGGGCTCGTTCATCGGTCCCATTCACCGTTCGTCGGTGCGGCTCGACAATCTCGCCACTCTGGTCGCGGGATGCTTTTCGCGCGACGCCAAAGCCAACGCCGCGACCGGCGAGGAATCTGCGCTCGCGCCCGAGCGCGTCTATCCGGACTGGAAGAGTCTCATCGCCGCCGAGCGCGGCAAGATCGACTTTCTCGCGGTCTGCACGCCGAACTCTTCGCATTTCGAAATCGCCAAGGCCGCGCTTTCGGCAGGTATCAACGTGATGTGCGAAAAACCGCTTTCGCTCACGCTGAAGGAGGCGAAGACTCTTGCCGCGCTCGCCAAGCGCAAGGATTGCGTGCTGGGGATACCTTTCACCTATTCTGGTTCTGCGATGGTGAAGCTGGCGCGCGATCTCGTGCGCAAGGGCGAGCTCGGGGACATCTGCAAGGTTCATGTCGAGTATCTGCAGGGGAATTTCCGCAAGATCGATTTCACGAAGCCGCTCGACAAACGCAACCGCTGGAAGATGAACCCCCTGGAGTCTGGACCGTCGTGCGTGGTGGCCGACATCGGAGTGCACGGCGCCCATCTCATCGAATACATCACCGCTCTGGAGATAAAGGAAGTTCTCTCCGATCTTTCGAGTTTCGCCCCGGGCAACAAGCTTGACGACGACGCTTCCGTGCTTATGCGCCTTGAAGGCGGCGCCAAGGCGGTCATGCTCACTTCCAAGGTCGCGACCGGCGAGGAGAACGGTCTGCGCGTCCGGGTGTACGGCGACAAAGCGTCGCTCTACTGGAACCAGGAGAATCCCAACGAACTTACGGTGCGCTATCCGCTGGAGCCGGACTGCGTCTACCGCCGCAAGGCCCCGGCCACCTGCGAGATTTCCCCCGCGAGCGTCCGCGCTTCGCGCATCCCGGCCGGTCATCCCGAAGGGTTCATCGAGGCGTTCGCCAACCATTACGACGAATTCTGTCTCGCCGTGCGCGGCTATCGGAACCGCGACTATCCGACGGCCGACGACGGAGTGCGCACGATGCGCTTCGTCGAGGCGGTGCTGAAATCCGCCAAGGCCGGCGGCCGCTGGACCAAGGT
>JAFVZE010000398.1 GCA_017508315.1 Kiritimatiellia bacterium
ATAGGCGGCGAGGAATTCACGATCGACGGTGTGCACGACGTCGGCGCCAACGCGTCAAGCGGTGTTCATACCGTGACTTGGACCGCGCCTGCAGGATACCGCACGGACAATTGTTCGATGTCGGCATCTCTTTACCCGGCGGCGGCACCCAGCGGCGACGATTATATGATCGTGAATCTCGTTACCGGCGAGGTGTCGTACGAGGGGCTGCTCGCGACGCAGGCCGATTCCAACGACCGCTATAATGACGGCTGGTATAAAACCACGAATATGGTATTCCGCAAAATCGCCGCCGGCGGGCCGTATCCGGTCGGAGATACCGCAACAAATTTGAGCGACAACTCCCCGACGAACTGGGTTACGGACCGTGCCTACTATATCGGCATCTATCCGGTTACCCAGTGGCAGTACAGGAGAGTTTTCGGAAGCAATCCTTCGCGCTTGTACTCGGAGATAGGCGGCAATGAGAAATGGCACCGTCCGGTGGAATATGTCACATGGAACGAATTGCGTCTGTCTACAACCAAGCCTGAAGAGGAAATTCCAACGGTCACGTCAAATGAAGGAACGTTTCTTCAACGCTTGAATTATCTTACCGGCAACCGTTTTGCCATTGATCTGCCGACTGAAATAATGTGGGAGATCGCTGCACGCGCCGGAAAGAACACTCCGTATTTCTGGGGGATGGATGTAGATCTGCGCAATGATTATATTGTTTACAAGGATAATCTCGGAGGAGCCTCAACGATGGCTGTCGGGTCCTGCGCTCCGAACGGGTGGGGGCTTTACGATGTTACCGGCAATGTTTTCGAATGGTGTCGCGATGATGCGGGACGTGAACAACTGGCGCAGGCACCGTCGCCGTGGACAGCGTCGTCGACCGGAGATGCCAACAGGCGTACCCGCGGCGGACAGGCGTTCAACAATGCTTGGAATCAACTTTATTTTCGTGTGTCATACCGGGCAAGTGTTGAGCCGAATAAATGGGGCACTTATCTCGGTTTCCGGGTGGCATGGATCGTCAAATGACGGAGGTGCGGACAATGACTGGAAAATTCTTTGTCGCGGCGGCGGCGCTTGTCGCGTCGGCGGTTCTCCGGGGTGAAGAGACGCCGCTGGCGGTTTCCGGAGATTGCCGGTTTTCGGTTGATACGAAAGGCGGCGTCATGCTGGTCAAAACCACGGATGCTGTGCCGCTTTCGTTTGGAAATGCGCAGAAGCTGACGGCCGCGTCCGAAGATTCAGCGGCGGTGCAGACGCTCATTGAAAGCGCCGAGGGATCCGGCAAATACGCCTGGACGCCGGAAGTGGGTGGGTATTGGTTTCTGACGAATTCGACGGAAGGCGCGGCAACGTTCCTTGTGCGCTATTCGCTTTTCCCGGAGACGCAGGGCAAAGGAACGGCGGACGATCCGGTTAAGATTGTTGACGGTGAAGAGATTGCGGAGTTGATTGCGTCCGGTACGCTTGTTGAGGGATCTGTGTTTTCGCTCGGCGGCATGGCGAGTGTTGGCGGTATCGCCGTGCCCGAGGGCTTGGCGATAGAAGGACTGTCCGACGGCGTCTATCGTTTCACCGCCGTCGATGACG
>JAFVZE010000399.1 GCA_017508315.1 Kiritimatiellia bacterium
AACTTTATTCCAAGGTCGCGGCGAGAGTGGCGGAAGGCTCGGCGCTGGAGCTTTCCGGAGCGGTGCAGAGCTTAAACGGCGGTATCGTCAAGTCCGGCGGCGGTCGGTTGACGGTGTCGGGGACAAGCTCGCTTCTGTACGGATTCTCGCTTTTGGAGGGCGTTTTGTCGCTCGCTGCTCCCGAGGCGGGAGAAGACTCTGAACTGACGCTTCTGGGCGGAACGCTTGAGACGGCCGGCGATGAGCCGTCGTCGTTTGAACTGGTCAAAGTCGGAGAAGATAATGATTCGGTGCAGATTTTCAAAACCGAAACCGACACCGCGTTCAGGCCTTGTTCGATCACCGGGCGTTTCATCAAGCGCGGAGCCGGCAGAATGACCGTCGATCTTACCGGATCGGATTCGTCGTTTGTGTTCACGACGGCGGGCAAGGGGCCGGGCGGCGGCACCGGACTGCCGAGCGCGGCGGGAACCGCCTCGCCGTTTCCCGCCGACGGTTCGGCTCCGGACGTCGACAACTTTTCCGGCTTTACCGTGGCCGAGGGTGAACTTGTTTTCAAAGACGATCCCGCCACGCGCAGAAAACATGACGTCAAAAGCGCGATGGTCGTCGGTATGATGACGAAAGACGGTCTTGCCGATCCTGTACTTACGATCGACGGGGCGTATCTAAACAACAACCATGAAGTAGGACACCTCTATCTCGGGCGCAACGCCGGTCACGCAAATACGTTCTTCCGCAATGCGACGCTGCGAATCCTCAACGGAGGGCGGCTTGATGTCAACACGCCGCAGTTCGGCAGTGAAACTTCACCGGCGCAAAAGCATCAGGTGACCGTCGCGCTTACCAACGGTACGCTGTACGGCGGATATTCCCTGCATTGGTCGAATTATGAAAGCGCCGCCAACCCCGTTCGCATCCTCGCCAGGGATTCGCATCTTTGGGGCAATGGTGAAGCGCTTTATCTCAAGGGCTGCATCGAAGCCGACCTCGACAATACGTATGTCGGTAAGACGGCAACGACCCCGGGGCGGTTCTGGGTGCAGACGTGGAGCGTGGCGGACATGACCGGTTCGATCGCGCTTCGCAATAAATCGGTATTCAATATAAACGCCTGGAAGAACATCAATCTTCTGGCTAAGCCGTTCACCGTTTCCTTCGACGATTCGTATTACCGCTGGGGCGGCGGCGATTTCACGCTCGCGATGGAATCGCATGAGAACAGCGGCAATCCGCCGAATCCCGACTTGTTCAAACTTGAAATGCGCGGACGGGGCATGATCGTGGCGCCGGCGTCGGCAGAGACTTTGACGGTCGCCTGGCCGCTCACCGGCGAAGGCGGATTCGTGCATGAAGGCGAGGGTACGGTCGCATTCGCGTCCGGAACGTATTCGTTCGGCGGCGTGTGCGAGATTGCCTCCGGTACGGTCGATCTTTCCGGCGCCGGAAGTCTCGATGAGGTGAAGTTCCGCGGCGAAGGAACCGTTCGCGGCCTGACGGCGGCGAAGGTGCGTCTTATGGCAGATGCGGATGAGAATTGGAATGTCACCGGAATTCCGTCATTCGACGGCTGTTCGGCAGACCGGGTTGTGGTCGATTTCGGCAGAAGCGGGGATTCGCCGTCCAACGATCTGCCCAAGGGTATCGTTCTCGGCAGATTCACAGATCTTGCCTGCGATGTTTCCGGCTGGCGTGTCGCCAATACCGGCTACGCCAAGGTCGGCGGACGCTTTGCAGTCGCGCCCGACGGAACGCTCAGCGTCGATCTGGAACGCAAGGGCCTGACGCTGATCGTGCGCTGAAAAAGGATGATTGGCGAGCGCCGGAAAATACCTGAATTTACCCTCTTGCCACGAAGGGGTAAATAATGGTATACTACACAAAACTTATCTGAAAAAGAGAAGGAAAATAACTAAATGCCGACTATCAATCAGTTGATTCGCAAGGGACGTCAGCCCCTCGCCAAACATTCGAAGTCGCCCGCGCTCAAGAGTTGCCCTCAGCGCCGCGGCGTCTGTCTCGTCGTCAAGACGATGACCCCCAAGAAGCCTAACTCCGCTCTGCGCAAGGTCGCCCGTGTGCGCCTTACCACGGGTTATGAAGTTACGGCCTACATTCCCGGAGAAGGCCACAACCTTCAGGAGCACAGCGTCGTGCTCGTTCGCGGCGGCCGTGTGAAGGACCTCCCCGGCGTGCGTTACCATATCGTCCGCGGCAAACTCGACTCCCTCGGAGTTTCCGGTCGCAACCGCAGCCGTTCGAAGTACGGCATGAAGCGTCAGAAGAAGGAAGAAGGGAAGTAAGATATGTCTCGCAGAGGTAAGAAGATTGTAAAACGCGTGATTCTCGATCCGAAGTACAATTCGGAACTGGTTGCGCATATGATTCGCGTGATCATGAAGGACGGCAAGAAGACCGTCGCCGAGAAGATCGTCTATGGCGCCATTGACAAGGTCAAGGAGGCGCTTGAGAAGGAGCCTGCGAAGTTCGTCAAGGAGGAGAAGCAGTTCGAGGACGCCCTTGAGATCGTTTCCGCCGCGATTGACAATATGAAGCCGCAGGTCGAGGTCAAGACCCGCCGTGTCGGCGGCACGACCTATCCGGTTCCGGTTCCGATCGCCCCCAACCGTCAGCTTTCGCTTGCGCTCCGCTGGACCACGCAGTACGCCTCGGCCCGCCGCGGCATGGGCATGCCCGCCGCCGTCGCCGCCGAAATCGTGGATGCGTTCCTCGGTCAGGGAAGCGTCATCAAGAAGCGCGATGACGTACACAAGATGGCTCAGGCCAACAAGGCGTTCGCGCATTACGCCTGGTAAAAAAGACTTCTCTTTATTCAGATGAGAAGTGCGCCGCGTTTGACCGCGGCGCATTTTTTTTTACGGCGGAAGCAAGCCCTTTCTTACCGTCTGCCGTCGGAAAGCCCGATGCCGTATCTGTTCTTGAAGGCGATGCGCATGGCGTTGACGGTGGCGTAACCGCAAAGCGGGGCGATGTCTTTTATGCCGAGGTTTCTGTCCTGCAGCAGGACGCAGACCCGTTCGAGTTTGGTGTCGGAGATGATTTCTCTGATCGTCCGTCCGGTTTCCCGCTTGAAACGGATTTCCGCGATGCGCCGTGAACAGCTCATGGCGGCGGCTACGTCGTCGACCGTTATTCCGTCCGCCGCAAGCGCGTGGATGGTCGCGATCGCGTTCATGACCTGACGGCTGCAGCCGGGCCGGTGAAGCGTGGAGGCGCGGCGGACAACGCCCAACGACGGATACAGGAGCGTTTTTCTACGCAAAGACGGATTCGCGATGCGTTCCAGCAGCAGATCGGCGCAGAGCCATCCTCCCTGTTCGAAGTCCGACGCTATGCTGGAAATTCCGGGCGTCACGCTGTCGCAGATGTCCGATATGTTGTCGATTCCGAGCAGTGCGGCATTATCTGGGATCGCAACGCCTCCGTGGATGAGGATATCATGCGTCTCTTTCGCTGTGAAGTCGTTGGCCGCGAAAATGCCTACCGGTTTAGGAAGTGCGAGCAGCCAGCTTTTGAGTTCCTTCTGTCGGGCGTAGTTCGGAGCGGCGGATCTGAAAATATGGCATTTTTTCCCGTGAAGCCTGATTGAATCGGCAAAAGACTTTCCCCGCCTGTCAGACCAAATACTGCTGTCGTGATTGCCTATGAAAGCGTAATTGTCAAGCCCGATGGAAATAAGTTCTCGCGCCGCGGTACGTCCGTTTTCTTCGTAATCCTGCATGACGTCGAGAATGTTGCCGCGTGACGGCGTGGACCGGTCGAGATAGACGGCGGGGGTGCCGCTCAGAACGCGCGGAATGTTCTTGTCGAATCCCTGCGCCGCGGCGATTATGCAGCCGGCCGGTTTCCAGAAGTCCAGAAGCCGCTTCAGCGCCGGCGCGTCGAGCCGGTAGTCCACGGTCCGGAGTTCGTGCACCGGACCTAAGCGGCGTTTGATTCCGGCGAGTGTCGCAGAGTAGAGACGGGCAGGTTCGGGCAGAATTGTGAGAATGGTCGACATGCTCCCGGATTGTAGCAAATGTGATATGCTAATGGCAATCGCATTTCGTGCGGGAATAGTAATGGGTTACTCGAATGTGCAACTGTTGTACGGTGATGCCGGTGTTGAATTTTTCTGTTGATGCTTAAGCCGTGCCTTGTCAATGTGACGTCTTCGGTTCGGGCAACGGTACGCACATTTTGA
>JAFVZE010000052.1 GCA_017508315.1 Kiritimatiellia bacterium
AACTGCCATTCGCCACGCAGCGAAATCGTATCGCAATGAGGCGTTGCGCAGACCGGATTCACCACCGCAAGGTGCTTCCTACGACACGACCAAGTTTCGTCGCCCGTAAAATCTGCTGCGAATGACATCCAAGCGGCAATGGCTGTCACGAGCGTCAGCATCGCATTCTTAAAGATCTTCGTTCTTTTTGTCATGGTCTTACCTTTTTGCGTATCGACCTCTATGCATCAGCACAATACGGCAAGCAATTCTACACAAAATCAGATTCCGCGGACAACCCAGTCATCGTATGATTATCCGCATGCCGGGAGATTTCAGTTCAAGTGCAAACGTAACAGTACCCTCGCCAGCATTTTCCCGTTCCACTATACATTGATTGATGCCTGAATAAGGCTTAATCTTCGGCAGCAAGGCTCTTACTGTCGCCACCGTTTCCGGAATATTCGTCACCGTTACGATGCCGAATGTCTGAGGAACATGTGTAACTTCCGGATAGGCTGATATGTCCACCGACAACGGCAATTTCGCAAGGTTGCTCCCAAGCGCAAACGGCGTATCTGTCCTCGCGTTTAGGATACCATACTTCGTAAGCTTTGCATCTTCAGGATTAATCACCAGCACAAGCGATGTATTATCGTCAAATGTCGAGCTTAGTCCATCCATCGCATTATATGCCGTCACCTTCACAGTGCCCTCGACCACACTGAAAAGGTTGCTCATCGATTTGGGTTCACCATCCGGCGAATCATATCTCACATCACTTCCCAGAAAAAGTGTACCCGCGCCCTCCTTCCACATGCGTCCTTGCATCGTTATCGGCCAGTTCACGCAAAGCGTGCAGGAAGCATCCACAAAAAACCGCCCACTCTTTATATGCACACCGCGATTCAGACCGGAATTCAGTGTAACAGTTCCGTTCGTGACAGAAATTCTGCTCATAGCCTCAAGCTTAAGCGCCTTTGGGTCAAACGCATCTTTCGCACCGCCGAGATTGCGTCCATCATTCACAAAGAGCGTCTGGTACAGATTGTCGAATGTCAGATACGCTCCTGTAGTCTGCTGCCGCACGGTGATACTGCCGGTAAAGTTTGTGTTCAGCCCGGTAAATCTGTAATTTCCTTTCGTCGCACCCGTTGATGTAACGCCTTGCAAGAGGAAATCTCCCGCACCTACAATCTCTCCATCAATAACAAGCGTCTGACTATCGTAAGCGCCTAACTCTACGATGCCAGACTTGGCTACAAACCGATTCACCTTTATAGTCTTATTGATATTGTAATCTTGTCCAAGCCAAATGTAGGTGACGCCATAACCGTTTTCTGGGTCTCGCACTATATATTCCGGGACACGAAACGACTTCGTGAAAATAGTGAAACGACCACCGGCTTGTGTGAACGAAAGACCAGGGAAATCGTAGTCCTTTGTTGAATCTACGATTGTCCGCAAATAATGGAGCCTGGTGTAATAGTGTGCGTTTTCATGCGGACAGCATAAATCCGACCAGTGGGCTGAATTGGTAAACGAACTGCAGTTCCACACTCTTTCTTTATTACTTTCATCAGTGTAATGTTTCGTCTGCGTAACAGTCGGCCCGAACACTGCAACAAGTGATTTTGTCTGCGTGGCGGCGTCTTCCTCCACAACGAGGTCATAATACTGATCTTTGCTTGTGCTTCCAATGTCAAAAATAAAGTCACTGGGATCAAGACGACTTGACGACGGCGCCGTAAGCAACGTAAGACGCGTGGGCGTCAATCCCGGCACTGACGCATCGTAGTTCATCCGGATGGTCACAGGCTTGTCGATCGTCAATTCATCACGCACATGGATAATGCCGTGCTTCGGGGTCGTACGATCTCCATAAACTTGAATAACCGAGTATGCCGCCAATTCAAGCGATCCAATCGTGCATTCAGTAGGCTCGCTTGTGGCGGTATTACAAGCCCCGCGCCATGCGGTAATTGCGGTGCCACGCGCCATCCGCACCTTCCCGCCAACAGTTATATTGCCAACGCCAAGGCGTACATCCCACTTGCCCGCCGCAACATTCTGTGCCGTCGTCACCGAAATCAGCCCCTTATAGTCCGAACAATCGCCACATAGCGACACCATGAAATTCGTGCCACACCCATAAGAATCATTCATTACCTTTGCCGGCCCGACTACTATGCCCGCATTTTCATCAGAAGATATCGGCGCATTGATGAAAAGTCTGCGGTTGCTATAGTTACCACCACTGCTGCAGTGGAACACAAACGGCTTATCCGCAGGCGAACGAACCGTAATGCCACCGCTACTATCCAAGGCCCCATCCCTCCGTTCGACAAGCGAAATGTATATGTTCACCAAATAGTAACCGCAGTCGAAATAGAGACCATTTGGAAATGCCGTTGTTGAAGATGGTGCGTCATTCAAAATTCCGCCGCGTGTATTGTTTGAGAGATCGCCAATCTGCAACGGACCACCCTCAAAGGTTTTGTTGTTGATGCGCAAACGAGCGTTATCTCGCACAATGTAGTAGTCGGTCGCGCTGAACTCACTTGCCGCCTTACCACTTGCTATCCACTTATTCGGCTTAGTAATTCCACTGTTAATAGCATCACCCCCACCGTTAAAATACCAGGTAGTACCGTTATGCGCCGGATTTTGCACTTCATCACCCCAAACGACAAACTGCAGTATGGTCAGCAAAAACGACAGTACAGACGTTTTCCAAAATTCTGGTCTTGTTGCTCTCATATTTCGTCTCCCTATTTAGTTTGGCCAAACTATTGTACCAAATACCGCCCAGCGGACGAACGAAAACATTGTGAGCAGATTGTGAGCAGATGCAACTTTGCCTACGGAAAAGTTTCGCCAAGGATGTATCTGCTGCCGAAGGAAAGCCCCTCGGCGATTGGACGCCCGGCATCGAGGTAGTCGAGCATCGACTTGGAAATCGTTTCTGCCTGCGCTTCTAAGTCGTTTTCAAGACAAGCTATGGAACAATAGAATGGCGGACGCATACCATTATTTGTCAATGTAACGATGCGCACATCATGCGGAACGCGCACCCCCCTTGTCATAAGCGATATTGAAGCTCCTTGGAAACAGTGATCATCAGTAAAACACAGGAGATCTGGGAGCCACTTAGTTCCAGCTCGCTCAAAACGCTTCTCAAAAGCAGAGAACGACACCTCCCAAAGTGCCTCTGGCCGTCCCCGCCCCATCTGCTGTGGCACAGTCATAAAATCCACCTTTGCGCCAACACTACGTAAAGCCAAGGCTAAATTTTTGCCGTCGCTGCGCCATTTGCGCACGAGCGTCACGCGCCTTATATGTGCCATCCTGCAATGTTCCGCGAACTCCTTGACCCCTGCTTGAGAGTCAAACAATATGCCGCCAACGCAATTCGGGGCATCTGCCGCCGGACCGCCGGCAATGAGAAATGGATACTTAGCTCCCATCAACAACTTGACGATACCGTCCGTCCACGGCGGCTCTCCGTAGAGGAGAACTAACGAATACGACAGCTTTAGGTCGTATTCAAGTTGGCGCAAATCATAGGGATCGGAATCATCATCGACAAAATCCTTCTCGCGCAGGACCGAAGTGGTGACGACAAGATACCCAGCAGCATTGAGCGTGCGCCTAACATTCTCCATAAGAACCGACACCGATCTTACCTGTGCGCCGCCCGGCACAATAAGTAAAATTCTACCCTTCGCAAGTGGCGAGCGCGCGAACGTAACAACAGCACCGCACTTTTCGCGTAAGGTGATAAGCCCCTCGCTTGCCAATATCTGCAGAGCTTCCATCGGCGCACGAACGGAGACGCCAAGCGCTTCCTTTAGCTCGCGCGACGAGGGGAGGCGCTCGCCACTCTTCCAGACTCCACTCTGTATGGCAGAGCGAAGACCGTCTGCCACCTGATAAGGCAGCTTAATGCGGCTAGAACGATCAATAGTAAATGGAAGCTCTATCATTACCTAATGCACCAAGAAATCGCGATCTAGCATAACCTGAACGCCGCGAATTGAGAAGATTCGCGAACGCATCAAATCTGAATTTGACACTTCCTTTGATACTTCCTGGATGACCAACTCATTCATTTACTAAAGTGATCCAATCTTATAACGCCTAAATTATATCATTTTTCGCTCCGCACATCATATGCAGTATATCTTCTTCTACGGAAAGGGTCCACCTTATATTCCGCATTGAATTCTCATATTCTGCTTCAGTATGTACGTGCTGTTAAATAAAAAGGGTCAGCGCGAGAGCGCCTTTTTGAGATAAGGCAAATAGGCGAGAGTGTAGGTTATCGCGCTCAAAACCGTAAGCGCCATCAGCAGCGACTCGAAACAGTAGCAGCTTGCGAGCCACCGTCCGCGCAGTGCGGAGCCGAGGAGATTTCCCCATATCAGATACATATAAACCCATCCGGCGCAGACGAAAGAGAGCGCGGTGCGAATCTTGCCCAAGGGCATTGCCGCGACATCGGCGCCGTACATGGTTCCGACGGAACGCAAGAACATGACCCACAGATCGCGGACCATGTAGAGCACCGTAAAAAGAAGCATCACGATCGCGTGCGATTGTTCTCCCCGGTGCGAAACCACCCACAGCATCGTGGGGAATACAACCACGAAAAACACCTTATCCATGAGCGGATCGGCCATCTTACCGAGAGGAGAGACGACATCCCACTTTCTCGCGAGCATACCGTCGAACAGATCGGAAAACCCGCAGACCCCCATCGCCATCAAAGACCAGAAGCCGAACCAGAAATCCGCCTGACGCAGTTCCGCGGCGACAGCCGCCGCCATCCACAGAAATATCAGCGGCAGACGGGAGAATGTAAGCGCGTTTACGAAAATTTTCTTGGCTTTCACGACTCGACAAGACCCTCCGCCACAACCTCCTGCATGACTCCGAGCGTCTCCTGCAGCTGCACCAGCTTGGCTTTCAGAGCCTGTATCTGCAACTCGGCCTTCTGGTAGTTGCGCCGGGTCGCGAAAAGCTGTTTAAGGATTTCTCCGGAATCAAGATCGAGATCATTGAGTTCCATGCCGTCCGGAATCGGCACCAGCACCGGCTCTCCGCATTCGCTGCAGTTTATCTGAAGTCCGGCGCCGCGGTAGTCGATAACCAGATTCTTCCCGCAATGCGGACAGTCGAAGACGATATCAGTATCGCGGATATCGGCCTCTTCGGCATTCTGCGTTCCGGGAACCTCAACTTCATCGGTATAGGTCTCTTGCATCGTTGCGAACCTCCTTTGCTTTACGGCGCTATTATATGAAAATTTTTCACTTCGCGCAACAACGGCGGATGCCGGTTCAACCGCAACCGACGGCGATTTTCCTTATGGGTCATGACCCGAAAATCAACCGGTTCAAAAAACACCGCCCCGGAAAGCCTGAATATGGTATAATTCACTTTAGTGAAAAATGAGGGCAGAATCCATGTTCAACAATAAGGTTTACCATAAGATCGACGCTCTTTCCGGCAGCGTGGCGACCCTTCGCGCCGAAGGTGTGAAGTACGGCGAAATCGCCGAAATCGAATCGCGCGCCGGCGTATCGCTCGCTCAGGTCATCAAACTCGACGGCGAAAGCGCGACGCTCCAGATTTTCGCCGGCGCCCGCGGCGTCGACACTTCGGCGAAAGTGCGTTTCCTCGGCGAGACGATGAAGGTACCCTTTTCCGATGCGCTTCTGGGACGCGCGTTCACCGGCGCGGGCGTGCCGCGCGACGGCGGTCCGGCGATCGACGAAAATCCTTCACCCATCGGCCAGCCCTCGGTGAATCCCGCCCGGCGCATCATGCCCAAGGAGATGGTGCGCACCAACATCCCGATGATCGACCTTTTCAACTCGCTCGTCAAGTCGCAGAAGCTCCCCATCTTCGCCCGTGCCGGAGAACCCTACAACGAGCTCCTCTCGCGCATCGCCCTGCAGGCGGACTCCGACGTCATCATCATCGGCGGCATGGGTCTTAAATACGACGAATACCTCAAATTCCGCTCCACCCTCGACGAATCGGGCGCGCTTTCCAAGACGGTCATGTTCGTGCACACCGCCGCCGATCCGACGGTCGAATGCATGCTCGTTCCCGACGTCTCGCTCGCCGTCGCGGAGAAATTCGCGCTCCAGGGCAAGGACGTGCTCGTGCTTCTGACCGACATGACCAGCTTCGCGGACGCGATGAAGGAAATCGCCATCACGATGGAGCAGATCCCCTCCAACCGCGGCTACCCGGGCGACCTCTACTCTCAGCTCGCCTCGCGCTACGAAAAGGCGGTCGACTTCGACGGCGCGGGCTCGATCACGATTCTCGCGGTCACCACAATGCCCGGCGACGACGTGACCCACCCCGTTCCCGACAACACCGGCTACATCACCGAAGGCCAGTTCTATCTGAAGAACGGCCGCATCGAACCGTTCGGCTCGCTCTCCCGTCTCAAACAGCAGGTCAACAAGTCGACGCGAGAAGACCACCGCACCGTGATGGACGCGATGATCAAGCTCTACGCGCAGTACAAAGAGGCCCTCGAAAAGCAGGCCATGGGTTTCAAGATGTCGGACTGGGACGCAAAACTCCTGAAGTACGGCGCCGACTTCGAGAAGAACATGATGGATCTTTCCGTCAACATTCCGCTCGAAGACGCGCTCGATCTCGGCTGGAAGATTCTCGCCGACAGCTTCGACCGCTCCGAGGTGGGCATCCCGTCGAAACTCAGCGACAAATTCTGGCCTCGTGGAAAATAAGTGATGGCAAAGAAAAAATCAAATCAGGCGTGGCGTTCGTGGCTTCTGATAGCGTCGATTTCGCTGCTGTTCTTCTCCATGTACCGGATGAACCCCAACCGGCCCAAGGTGAAGGAACTCACGCAGGTCGAATTCTACCGGGCTCTTGAACAGGGAAAAATCGTCGAACCGGTCGTGCGGCATCTCAACCGCGACGAAGGGGAAACCTTCCTGACCGGCGAAATCGAAACCGACACGCTCGACAAGGAAGGCGCCCCGGTCAAGGAGAACTACCGGGTATCGCTCATACCCGGCGAAAACGAAAACCTGATGGCCGATCTTCTCGAAGCCCGGATCAAAGTGAACATCAGGGAGCACAGCAGCGCCATTTCGCCGTTCGTGATGCAGCTTCTGTTCTTCTTCGGCTTCCTTTTCCTCTTCTACTGGTTCTTCTACCGCAAAGTCGGCGGAGGCGGAGGCGGCGGTCCTTTCGGATTCGGAAAATCAAAAGCCAAGGTCCTCAACGGCAAGGAGGAGAAACTCAAAACCTCGTTCGCTGACGTCGCCGGCATCGACGAAGCCAAAGAGGAAGTCCAGGAGATCGTCGAATTCCTCAAGAAACCCGACGTTTTCCAGAAACTCGGCGGACGCATCCCCAAGGGCGTGCTGCTTGTCGGTCCTCCCGGAACCGGCAAAACGCTGCTGGCGAAGGCCATCGCCGGCGAAGCCCAGGTGCCCTTTTTCGCGATCTCCGGCTCCGACTTCGAGGAAATGTTCGTGGGCGTCGGCGCCAGCCGGATGCGCGATATGTTCGCGGAGGCGAAGAAGAGCGCGCCCTGCATCGTCTTCATCGACGAAATCGATTCCATCGGACAGAAGCGCACCGGCGCGGGCGCGATCGGCGGCTCCCACGCATACGAGCAGACGCTCAACACGATGCTCGTCGAGATGGACGGATTCGACGCCAACGAAGGCGTAATCGTCATCGCCGCCACCAACCGCCCCGACACGCTCGACTCCGCGCTTCTGCGGCCGGGCCGTTTCGACCGGCAGGTGGTGGTGGAACTCCCTTCGCTCAAAGGCAGGGAGGACATCCTCAAGCTCCACGGCGAGAAAATCAAGTTCGCCGAAGACGCCGATCTTTCGCGGGTGGCCCGCGGCACTCCCGGCTTTTCCGGAGCCGACCTCGCCAACCTTCTCAACGAAGCGGCGCTGCTGGCGGTGCGCAAGCAGCTCGAGGCCGTCGACATGAAAACGCTCGAAGAGGCCCGCGACAAGGTTCTCTGGGGACGCGAGCGCAAATCGGCCGGCTATTCGCGGAAGGACCGTGAAACCACGGCCTGGCACGAGGCCGGCCACGCGCTTTTGCAGGTACTCCTGCCCGACAGCGATCCTCTGCACAAGGTCACCATCATTCCGCGGGGACGCGCGCTCGGGGCCACGATGTCGCTTCCGGAAAAGGATGTGCTCAACCGCACCAGAAAGCACTTCCTCGCCGAAATGCGCATCTGCTGCGGCGGGCGCATCGCCGAAGAAATCTTCACCGGCGACATCTCGACCGGCGCCGCGCAGGACATCCGCCAGGCGACGGAAATCGCCCGCGAAATGATCTGCCGCTACGGCATGAGCGAGCGTTTCGGCTTTCAGGCCTTCCAGGAGGCGAGCCAGTTCACGGGAGAAACCCTCCCGCCGGCGTTCAGCGAAGAAACATCCAAAGCCATAGACGAAGAGGTCAAGCGCATGATCGACGAAGCCTACGCCGAAGCCCGGCGCATGATCAGCGACAACCGCGACAGGCTTGAAAGACTGGCGGCGGCCCTTCTGGAGAAGGAAACCATGGACGGCAAGGATGTCGAAGAAATGCTGCTCGGGCCGAAGAATCCGGAGCCGGCGGAACCTGAACGGACGGAAACGGAAAAGGCGGCCGCCGAACCGGCGGCAGGCGAAGAAACAGAAACGGGGAAAGAATGAGCTGGAGCGACATATCCTTCCCCGCGATCGCGCAGGTGGCGATTCTCTACCTCGTCATCTACGCGATTCTGAAAGCCGCCAAGGGCTCTAAATTCGGACAGGCGCTCATGGGCGTCGGAGTGCTGGCCGCGGCGATGTTCGCCTTCACGTTCCTTTTCCATTTCAACGTCCTCTCGCGCATAGTTCAGGCGCTTCTCGTGTATCTGGCCATTTCCACCGTCGTCATCTTCCAGCCGGAGATCCGGCGAATTCTGGCGATGGTGGGGGCTTTCGGCTTTCTTGAACGCCCCAAACACTCGCCCGACGGCTCGGCCACGCCGGGACTCGTGACCGACACCATAGTCGCGCTCTCCGAACGCCGCATCGGCGCGCTGATCGCTTTCGAACGCGGAATCTCGCTGCGCGGATACGAAGATACCGGCGTATCGCTGAACGCCACCTTCTCGCGGGAACTCGTCGAAAGCATCTTCACGCCGCCGCTGCCGCTCCATGACGGCGGCATGACCATCCGCGCCGGACGGATCGCCGCGGCGCACTGCGTCTTTCCGGTGTCCAACAACCGCGATCTTTCGTGCAGCGGAATGCGCCACCGCGCCGCCGTCGGACTTTCGGAAGAAACCGACGCGCTCGTCGTGGTAGTTTCGGAGGAAAGCGGCGCCGTCTCCGTCGCCCACAACGGCAAACTCCTCAAATACACCGGCGAGCAGCGTGCGCAGTCGCTGCTGAGATGGATTTCCAAGGCGATGCCCGACACCGGAAGTTCGTCGCCGCTCGTCGACAGGCTCCTCAAACTTCTTTCCAAAGGTTTAAAGAAATGAAGTTCATCAAAAACGAAAACTGGGGACTGAAACTGCTCGCGCTGATTCTGGCCATCGTGATCTACCACGCGATGAAATCCGATACCGGCAAGACCTCAACCCATCATGACCGAAAATTCTTCCAAACCAATTGAACGCGGCCTGAGCGGAATCGCGCTCACATGGCTGATGTTCCCGCTGGCGCTATTTCCGCTCGTGGCGCTGCTGACCTACGACTGGCGGGCGATCGAGGCCTTGAACACCCCTCCGGTGCGCTCCACCAACTGGATCGGCGCGCTCGGGGACGGTTTTGCATACTACGGATATCTGCTCTTCGGACTCGCGATCTGGATCGTGCCGGTTCTGAGCGTCATCGCCGGGCTATGCCTCGTATGCGGACGGAAAATGCGTCCGGGAAAGCGCGAGGCATGGTTGGCGATGTTCCTGATCTCGCTCTCCTGCATCACCCAGGTGGTCGGAGACCACGCGGGTCTCGTCGCCACCGTGACGCGGAAAATCAACATCCACAACGCGGGCGGAATCTTCGGACACATCCTGATGACGCGCTTCCTGTCCCCCCTGCTGAGCGACTTCGGCTCGTCGGTGCTCATGGTGATTCTGCTTCTCGTCTCGCTCATAGCCGCCATCGGAGCCAACAACATCGCCGCGTTGTTCTCCGCGATCGGACGATGGGCGATGGCCGGCGAAATGTCGCCGCGCAAGCCGCGCGACGGCGATGACGACGATGAAAACTCCCAGGCCGCATATCTCGCCGCGCTTCAGGCGAAAGAGGACGCCAAGCGCCAGCGGGAAGCGGAGAAAGCCGCCGCGAGAGAGGAGAAGCTGCGCAGAAAGGAAGAACGGCAGCGCCTGAAGGAAGAGATGCGCCGGGAACGCGCCTCCGGGCGGGCGGCGCCGGCCCCGGCCGCGCCCGCGCCCTTGCGTCCGGCGCCGGAACGCGCCAACGCGGAAGCGGCGCAGAACTCCGCGGGCGGGACCGAGGACAGAGGACCATACATCCTGCCGTCGGTAGCCCTGCTCAATCCCATTCCCAAATCCAAGGCGGACCACAGCGATGTCGGGGAGATGTCGAGGCGGCTTATCGACACGCTCAAGATTTTCGGGGTGGACGCCTCGCTCTCCTACACCGTCCAGGGTCCGGTCGTCACCAAATACGCCGTGCAGCTCGCGCCGGGAACGCGCTACAACGCCGTAACCAACATCTCCGACAACCTCATGGGGGCACTGCACGCGAAGTCGCTGCGCATCGAAGCTCCGATCCCCGGCGAAGAGTGCGTGGGCATCGAGGTGCCGAACAGGGCTTCGGCGGGAATTTCGTTCCGCGAAATAGTGGAATCCGACGCCTGGCGCAATTTCAAGGGCGAGCTTCCGCTCCTTTTCGGGAAAGACGCCGCCGGCCGGGAACTCGTCGCGGATCTGGCGAAAATGCCCCACATGCTTGTGGCCGGCGCGACCGGACAGGGTAAATCGGTCTGCCTGAACGCCATCATCAACGGGCTTCTGATGTCGAAGACTCCGGAGCAGCTCAAACTCATAATGGTCGATCCGAAATCGGTGGAATTCACCTCCTACGTTTCGATCCCCCACCTCATCGTGCCGATCATCACGGACAACCGCAAGGTTGTGTTCTCGCTCCACTGGGCCGTGGCCGAAATGGAAAAGCGGCTTAAACTCTTCGCCCGGGCCAAGGTGAGGAACATCTACGATTTCAACCACCGGCTGCAGTTCACCCAGACGGACATGTTCGGCAACGACAGCGAGGTCGGCTCCGACATGCCCAAAACGGTTCCCTACATCGTCATCATCATCGATGAAGTCGCCGATCTCATGGCGGCGGTGGCGAAGGAAGTCGTCCCCGACATATCAAGGCTCACCGCCAAAGCGCGCGCCGCCGGCATCCATCTCATTCTCGCGACCCAGCGCCCGGACGCCAAGGTCATCACCGGCACGATCAAAGCGAACATCCCCGGACGCGTCGCGTTCAAAACCGCCACCGGCATCGACTCGCGCACCATTCTCGACGAGAACGGGGCCGAGAACCTGATCGGCAAGGGCGATATGCTCTTCCGGACCGCCGACGGTCTTCTGATACGCGCCCAGGGCGCATGGATATCCGATCCCGAAATCGAGCGCATAACCCAATTCATCGAGCAGCACGCCAAAACGCAGTTCGACGAAAAATTCACCAAAAAACTCAGTTCCATCAAGGAAGCCGAACTCGATCCCTTCGCCGAAAGCGACGAAGAAAACGGCGAAGAGGCGGACAGCGCGCCGACCAGACGCGAACTGGTCAAGGCCGCGGCGGAAGCCGACGACTACAAGAAGGCGATAGAGTGCATCATCAACACCAACCGCGCCTCCACCTCCCACTTCCAGCGCCGTCTCGGCTGGGGGTACAACCATGCGGCGAAGATTCTCGATCTCCTGGAACAGAAAGGCATCGTTTCCGGACAGCAGGGCGCGGGACCGCGACAGATTCTGATGGACCAGCAGCAGCTCGTCGACATCTTCAACGGCGGCGAATCCGGCGGCGGAGAATACGCCGACGACAATGGCGACAGTGTCGATTTGAACCAGTCAATGGAGGAAATGCAATGATCGAATTCGGCAAGACGCTCCGTCTCGCCCGCGAAGCGAAAGGATACAGCGTAAGCCAGCTTGCGGAAGCGACGCGCATGATCAACCAGACGATCGAAGATCTGGAAAACGAAAACTTCACCCGTATCGCGGCTCCGATCTACGGACGGGGATTCGTCAAGCTCTACTGCGAGGAGGTCGGACTCGACCCCAAGCCGATGATCGCGGAATTCATGGAGATTTTCAACGGCAACCGCGAGCTGGGAATAAAAGAACGTCCGGTTGCGCAACCCGTGCCGGACGCCGCCGACGCGGATGAGATGCCGAAGGAGGATGTTCCCGAACCGTCGGCGGACGAACCGCCTCCGGCGAAAAGTTTTGCGGCCGGACAGAGCGCATTGTATTCCGGGAATTTCCTCGGCGGAGAAATGGAAGTTTCCCCCTCGGCTCCGCCGGCGGCGCAGACCGCAAAGGCGAAACTTTCCCGCTACGCCTCTCCTCTGCGCGAGACGTCGCTGCCGTCCATACCGCCGACGGCATGGCGCATAGCCACGCTTGCCGCCGGCGCGATCCTCCTGCTCTGGGCGCTGGCGATGGGTTTCAAGGCGCTTTACAGGGCGACATCGGGCGCCGAAACCTCATCCGCGGCGGAAGAAGAGACGCGGCCGGTCAAGGCGACGGCCGGCGTCCCCGCGGCATCCGAACGCGAAAAAGTGGAAGTCCCGCCGCTTTACGTCGATTGAACTGATTTTTCAACCACAAACCAAGGAAATAAAAAAAAATGGAAGTCGTAATCTGCAAAACCAAGGAAGAAGCCTCCAGACTCGCCGCCGACATGATCACCGCCGCGGTCAAGAAAAACCCCAAGACCGTGCTCGGCCTCGCCACCGGCTCCACGCCCGTCATGATGTACAGCGAAATGGCCAAAGCGGTCAAGGCGAAGAAGGTCAGCTACAAACTGGTCAAGAGCTGGAACCTTGACGAATACGTCGGACTCGCCGGCACGCACGATCAGAGCTACCGCTACTTCATGAACGAGAACCTCTTCAAGAAGATCGACATCAAGCTGTCCAACACCCACGTCCTCAACGGACTTGCCAAGAATCCCGAAAAGGAATGCAGGGCGTACGAGGCGCAGATCAAGAAGGCCGGCGGCATCGACATCCAGGTTCTCGGAATCGGCTCCGACGGGCACATCGCCTTCAACGAACCCGGCACTTCGCTTTCGAGCCGCACCTCGGTCGTGTATCTCACGCCTTCCACGATCAAGGACAACGCCCGTCTTTTCTTCGGCGGCGACATGTCAAAAGTTCCCACGCAGGCGCTCTCGATGGGGGTCGGCACCATCTGCGAAGCGAAGAAGATCATCATGCTCGCGTTCGGCAAGGGCAAGGCCGACGCCATCAAGGGCTGCGTCGAAGGAGGCATGAGCCAGTTCTGCACCGCTTCCGCGCTCCAGGCCCACAACGACACCTGGATCTTCTGCGACGAGGCGGCAGCCTCCAAACTCAAGCTCAAGGACTACTACGCCTGGCGCAGCGCGACAAAACTCGGGCTTTGAGACATGGAAAATCCTGATTTTTCATGCTTCCTCTGCAACAGCTGCAAGACTGAGATTCAAGCCTCCTGCGACATGATCGGACAGGAGGCCGAATGCCCGGCCTGCGGCGCGAAGCTTACGATCCCCGATGCCGTCGACGACGGCATCGGGAGACACGGTCCCGAAGATGAAGATCCCGATGCGGTTCAGGCGATGAAAAGCCGCACCATCCGCATAGAACTCGGAGACTTCTGACGATGGCAAAGCGCAGGCGCGGAAAAAAATCCCGGGCGCGGCGATCTTCGCTGAAGCCGGCCGTGATTTTGACGGCGTTGTTCGCCGTATGGTGCATAGCCGCCGAATGGTTCGTGCACCATCCGCGCAACTGGATCGAAGACAGGCGCGAGGGGTGGACGGCTCTCGCCGCCGCCCCGCTCCTGTGGCTCGGAAATCCCATAGCCGACATCACCGACGCTTTCGGCTGGACGGGACACGACGCCGTATACGAATACGACGAAGAGCCTCCGTCCGGAAAAGTGTTTTTCGCCGGCATTCCGCGCCGCAAAGGCGCTCCCGCCGCCGCCGACATAAGAGTGATCGACCGCGGCGATTTCGTCCTGGGCTGGTCCGATTCCCTGCGCCATCCGGTCTGGTGCGCCTATCATGTGACGCCGCAGGCGAAGTACGACGCCGGCAAACGCCCGGGTTTCACCAGAGACAGAAGTATCGCCTCCGCGCCCAAACCCGGCGACTATTCGAAAAGCGGATACGACCGCGGACACATGGTGCCGAACTACGCGATAATAACCCGCTACGGAGAGGAAGCCAGGCGCAGGACCTTCATGATGTCGAACATCGCTCCGCAGACTCCGGCGCTCAACCGCGGCGTATGGCGCGAGTTCGAACACCGTATCGCCGATCTGTGGACCCGGCGCTACGGCGAGATATGGGTCGTGGTCGGATGCATTTCCGAAGCGGCCGGAGAAAGGCTCCCGGGGACCGACATCGACGTCCCCGTAGCCTATTATCAGGTCGTTGTCGCGCAGGAGGGAATGAACGTCCGCGCTTTGGCGGTGCTCTTCGACCAGAACGTCGGCTGGCGCGAATGGGCGGCGCGGAACATCATTTCGATCGATGAACTCGAAAACATCACCGGGCTTGATTTCAACCCGGATATGCCGGCATTCATCCAGGACCCTCTCGAAGCCGAAACCCCCTCCCGGCTCTGGCCGATCCGCCCCCGCGACATAGTAAGCCAGATCGCGCTGCGCTTCCCCTGATTCGGCGGCATTGCCGTCATGCCGTCATCGGCAGACAGGCGTTCTTCAGAACCGAGACCCAATCCGACAAAGTGTCTTTGTCTTTGCACTCGACGATCAGGCGCAAATACGCCTCGGTGTTGGATTTGCGGACATTGAACCACCCCTGAGCGTATTCCACCCTGACACCGTCGATTTCACTGCGCGATATTTCCCGCGGGAAACGGCGCCCGGCGGCCTCAAGCATTCTTACCATTGCCGCATCCTTGTCCTCGACCTTGAAATTCAATTCGCCGGAATTGGCGTATACCGACGAGACCGGTTTCATCATTTCACCGAACGAACGCCCTTCGCGTTTCGCGCGCGCGACCTCTCCAAGCACCATAAGCGCGGCGAGCACCCCGGAATCGCAGCAGTGGAAGTCGCGGAAATAATAATGCCCGGCCAGTTCTCCTCCGCAGATCGCCCCGCTGCCGCGAAGCGCGGGTTTGGCGAAAGCGTGTCCGACCGGAACCATCACCGCTTCAGCCCCCATGGCCTCAATGGCGGAAATCGCCCCGCGGGACGTGCGCACATCGTGGATTATCTTCGCCCCCGCGAGGCTTTCTCCCGCCATCGCGGCGGCACCCTTCGCCACGACCGGCACCAGATAATCCGGCTGCACGAATCCACCGCGTTCATCGACGAACATGCAGCGGTCGGCGTCGCCGTCGAAGATGACGGCGCAGTCGAGGGAGTGTTCGCGCACCAGCGCCGCCGCCTGCTCCCGCGCCTCGGCTTTGAGCGGATTGGGGCTATGCGCGGGAAAGCCTCCGTCGAGAACGTCGTTGATGATGATCGCCCCGGGGAAAAGTTCCTTCGCCAGAATGGAAGCCATACCGTTGGAGCAATCCACCGCATAACGGAGATTTGAGAAATCCGGAGCGCGCTCTTTCATCCATTTTACATATTCGCCGACCCACTTGGCGGAAGTTTCCCGGACGGACGCTCCCGCATCCGGTGCGGAAACCGGATCGGAATCGGCGGAAACAAGACGCTCGACCATGTCAAGACCGTCGGCATATCCGACCGGCATGGCTCCCCGCTTCGAAACTTTAAGACCGTTGTCGGACGGAGGATTATGGCTTGCCGTCACCATCACCGAGGCGTCCGCTCCTGTTTCGGCCGTGAAGAAGTATACCATCGGCGTCGTGCAAAGACCGATATCCAGCACCTCCGCGCCGGACCGCGAAAGTCCCCGGACCAAAGCGTCGCGCACCGCCTCGCTCGTCAACCGGCAATCGCGTCCGACCAGCCATTTTCCCGACGCCACGACCTTGGGAAGCGAGCGACCGACTTTTTCCACCGTCGACAGGTCAAAATCGCTGCCGAACGTTCCCCGCATATCGTATGCCTTGAAAAATCCCATGTCAAATGCCTCCTGTCTTCAGGATTTCAGACGAACATGTCTGTACCGCCGCAATTTTCGCGTTGCCAGTATTATACCACATCATCAAAACAGAATTCCACAACCGCTCACCGGCGAAGCGGCACCTAAGGCCGTCCCAAAAATCGACTAAGAACGGGGAAGCTCCAGCGAGAAGCGGCAACCGGAAGGTTTAACGCTCTCCAGACGGACTTCGCCGCCGTGGAGTTTCGCGATGCCGCGCACGATGGCAAGTCCTAAACCAGAGCCGCCGGTCCGGTCCGAGCGCGACGGGTCCACCCGATGAAAGCGCTCGAAAATACGCTCGCGGTGGGATTCGGGAATTCCTTTTCCGTGATCTTCGACCGCCACGACGGCATATTTACCCTTCCTGAAAACCTCTACCGTCACCGACTTCGACTCCGAATGACAGATCGCGTTGGCGACAAGATTGTCGATCGCCCTTGAAATCTGCGCGGCATCGCAGTCGATCACGCAATCGTCGCGCACCGCAAGATCGAGCGTCATCGCGTTTTTTTCGGCAAGAGGTCTCAAACGTCCGACGCTTTCCCCGGCCAGTTCTCCCAGATCGGCTTCCGCAAAATCGAATCCGCCTTCTCCGCCGCGCTCCAGCCGCGAAAGCGAAAGAATGTTCTGCACCAGAGCGTTGAGACGCACCGATTCGCGCCGGATCATCGCGGAGGCATCCTTCAGACAGTCCGACGGCAGCGAAGAGGCGTCCTCCAGAAGTTCCGCCGCGCCGATTATGCCGGTAAGCGGCGTCTTTATTTCATGGGAAACGTCGGCGATGAAATCGCGGCGGAACTTTTCAAGCCGCGAAAGTTCGCGGATGCGCACGCGCTGGCGATAGGTTACGAAGAAAAAGAGGAGCACGCCCGCGGTTCCGGCAAGCGCCGAGAGCACGAAACCCGCGGCAGCTCGCTTGAACGGCCGGAGCACGGTTTCAACGGGAATGCCGACGGCGACCACATGGTTCCCGCTTTCACTTCCGCGCCAAAAAAGCTCCGCCGTCCCCTTCGGATCGGTATCGTACACGAGCCCGCCCGCCTTGCTGCGCACGACGAGCCGCAAACCGTCGTCCGCGCACATTGCCCCGAACTCCCGCATCCGTCTGTAGTCATCCGTCTCCAACGCCCCGGCGAGCGTCGCCGCCGCCAGTTCGCTGCGGGCGGAGAGATCCCCCATCGCCCAGCCGATCACCGCCTCCTTGAACGAACGGTATTCGCAGACGAAAGCAGCGACGAACGCCGCGAGCGCAAACGCCGAAACCGCCGCCGGCAGATATGGAACGAAGCGCTTCATCGTCGCCGCAATCAGCGTTGCATCGACGCCCGGACGGCGAACGCTCCGACACCGAGCGTGGTCAAGACAGACAAAATTCCAAAAAACGCCAGAAGCGGCGGCACATCTTTGCCCTTGCGCACACCATAGCGCGACAAAACCCCGACAAGATAGTAATCGGGATTGCCCATGTAATTCGCAATCGAGAAAATCTGTCCGGCATTGACCATCTGCGCCACCTGAGGTCTGGAGAAATCAGATCTCGAAAGAACCGACAACTGCACCGAAGATCCGCTTTTGCGCGCGGTTTTGACGTTGATCGGAGCGCAATAGCGTTTATCCTCGATAGCCAGATCGACAGCACCCCACACGACCAGACAAGCAAGCGCCGCGACCGCCGGATTGACTCTTCCGATTCTCAAGCGGACGTTCTCGGCATAACGCGAGAGGATTTCAATCCCGCAACCGGACATAAAGACAAGGCAGAACTCAGTCAGATGATGCCACTTCACGGGACAACGGATCAAACTTCCGAACGGAAGCGCGAATATCATACGATAGACAGGCTCGCAGAATCTTCCTAAAGACAAAAGAAAGAATACCGCCGCAGCGACCGAGAAAAAGGCGAGATCCCTACGGCAGACACACTTCCCCCGCTTTGTGAAAAACGCCAAAAGCGAAACCAGAACAAGAAAACATGTAACCCGGCCGACATATAAGGAATGTTGGCGATAATTCCCCGCTGATGCGTTCATCGGACGACCGAGACGGCCGGTATACGGCTTTATGCCGTTTCCGAGACGCGAAGAGATTGAAAGCACGAACGGGCAACTCGTATCTCCATGCACCCTTGGAACAAAAAACTCAACCGCATCCTCGGGAGGCATCGACCAATTGGTGACAAATTCCCAGCTTTGGTCTTCTTTCGAAGCGTTTTGGTCGGTAATATTCTCTCCGCTTGCCATCTGAGTTTTTCGGCCCTGCACCACATTGGAAAAAACGTCGACAAAATTCGGAACACCTATCGCCGTAAAAACGACAGCGGCAATCACCATCCCCTTCCATGGAAATCTGCGCTCGCGAAAACAGCACCACATAAAATATACGGAGGTGAAAAGCGTAAAGAAAAGCCACAAATCCTGCTGATTGAACCCCGCCCAAGAGACCACGGCTCCTAACAGCAGCCAATTTTTGAGTTTGTTCTTCCGCACCGCCCGATCTGCAAGTCCGAACGCGAAAATCCCGTACGACATCCACTGAAACCATCCGAAATGCCCGGCGGAATACAATGTCGCCCAATACCCGCAGAATCCGAGCAGCAGTCCCGCTCCGTAAGAAGCAAGTCTGCCCAATCCCCGTCCGCGGCAGAAATAGACCATGCCCAGCGCCGCAAGATACAGCGACATCACATAGCGCAGTTCCTGCCAGAAATAAGGGATTCCGAAAAAATTGCGAATATCCAGCGGATGAAACTTGCAACTCTCCATTATCGAACGCAGGCATCGGTAAGCATGATCATACGGATAACAGATCTCCGCATCCGGCATGACCGGCACCGTGTCGAGCGACCAAGTTCCCCAAAAGACGAACCCCGCCAACGCCGCGAACACCGCGGTGAAGGCGAGGAACCACGCGTGCTTAGGTTTGAGCCGCATCACGCGATCTTGCCGAGCGCGATAAGCGCGAAGACCATCGTGAAGATGGCGACGGTCTCGACAATGCCGAGCGCGGCAAGGTAGTTGGTGAAGCCCTGGTTGGTTTCAGCCTGCGCATCGCACGCGCCCGCTCCGGCGCGACCCTGGAAAAGCGCGGAAAGGCCGATGCCGAGACCGGCGAAAATGCCGGCGACCAGAACGGGAAGCCCGGCGCCGGCGGAGACGCTGCCGACCTTGCCGAGCATGATGAACATGAGAATCATTCCGTACAGTGTCTGGGTGATCGGGGCTCCCACGAACGACAGAAGGAGAAACGGCGCGGGCCTGTTGGCGGCATAGCACTTTTTCCACGCTCCGACCGCGGCGGCGGCGGCGTAACCGGTGCCGAACGCGGACCCTGCGGCACTAAGTCCCAGACAGGCGATTGCGCCTGCGACGATCATGTAATTGTCCATTGTTATCTCTCCTTTGTTTTCTTGAACGGTTTGAAAGCGTACCCCGCCCAGGATATGCCTTTGTGATTTGAAAATTCGAGCGTGTTGAGACGCACGGCGTGCACAAGGATCGAAAGCCCCGCCATCGCCAGATTGAGCGTGTGACCAACCACGAGAATGGCGACCATGAGAACCGACATGAGCGCCTTGACGTACCAATCCTCGACGCCCGATACAAGCCCCGTCGCCATAGAATTAAAATTCTCCGCCACTTTAACAGATGCCAACCCAACCGCGAAAAGACGCACATAGGAGATAATGTCACCTAGGGCGCTCATGATGTTGAGCGGCAGCATCCCGAGCTCAGCGCCGCGCGTTTTAAGCTCCGACGGCTTCACCGTGAAAGCGAAAACCGCGACCAGCGAAACGCCGAAGACCCAATACATCGCCGCCGGAATCGAAGCGAAAATGCCGACGATGGAATTGGTGACGAAATACATGAAAAGA
>JAFVZE010000400.1 GCA_017508315.1 Kiritimatiellia bacterium
GCGCATTCGGCGGAAGATTCGGCGAAGGTCGGCTGGATGCCGCAGACGAATCTTCTGGAGAATTCGTCCGCCGAGGCGGCGAAGGATCTGCCGAAAGTGCCGGTGCTCGGAGATTCGATTTCCATGGGCTATACGCCTTATTCTGAAGCGGCAGCTTACGGGCTATCAGGTCGACGACCGCTGCGGACTTTTCCGCGCATACTCGCGCACCGCGGTTCGCGCGGCGAATATCAGGACAACGCCGCCGGCGGTTTCACGAAGTGCCTGAACGCGGGCGTGACCGGCTTCGAGGTGGATATCCGCATGACCAGGGACGGGCATCTCGTCGTAATGCACGACGCGAAACTCGAGCGCACCACCGACGGCAAGGGTGTCATCGAGGAATTGACGCTCGCCGAGATTAAGAAGTGCAAACTGGTCAACTGTTCGGAGGCGGTGCCGACGATCGAAGAGGTGCTGAGGCGTCTGAACGGCCGCGACGACATCTTCATTGAGCTGGAGATGAAAGCGGCCGCCGCCACAAAGAACGGGCGCCTTGAAGAATACTGCCGCAAGCTGAACGAGGTTGCACGCAGACAGCTTAAACCCGGTACCTTCGCGTTCACGTCGTTTGACGAGGATTATCTCGCGGCGATGAAGCGCGTCGACCCTTCCGCCCGCACCGGACTTATCCGCGGGCGCCCGATTGCCGAGGACTTTATAAACCGCGCGCTTGAACTCGGCTGCAGTCGGATTGCGCCGCTTTTGAAGGGAAGCACGAAGGAACTCGTGGATCTCGCCCACGCCAAGGGACTCAAGGTCACGCTTTGGATGGTGCAGAACCGCGCCGATTATCTGGCGGCAAAGGCGCTCGGTGCCGATGCCACGACGAGCGACTATCCGATTCTGCTTAGGCAGCGTGTGCGCGGCGGAGAGAAGAAGCTCATCGCGCTCGATCTCGACGCCACGCTCTGCCGGCACCGTAGTGCCATCCCGCCGGAGAATCTCGCCGCGCTTAAGAAACTGCAGGAACGCTACCGCTGCATTATGGTGGGCGCCGGCAATGCGCCGCGCATCTACAGGCAGATGGGTAACCACCCTATTGAAATCGTCGGCAACTACGGCATGCAGGAGGCGCAGGTCGTGAACGGCGAGCTGCGCATTGTGCGCGCCGTCACCAACGAGGTGGACAAAGCGTTCTTCCGGGAGAAGACGGATTATTTGCGCAAGAAGTACGGCTACACCGAATATGCCGGCGAGCCGATTGAATTTCACGCTTCGGGCATGGTGACGTTCGACCTTCTGGGAACGGCGGCGAAGCGCGACGACAAGGTGAAGTTCGACCCGGACCGCAAAAAGCGCCGCGCCATGTACAAAGAGGTGTGCGACATATTCAAGGATTATGCTGTATATATCGCCGGCTCGACGAGCTTCGATTTCGCCGGCAAGCGTTACAACAAGTACGACGCCACGCTCGGCTGGGCGAAGCGCCACGGCTACGAGCTTGACGATATCGTCTTTATCGGCGACGATTTCGCCGACGGCGGCGGCGACAGCCACGTGCGGACGAAGGATTCGCCGAAGCTCGGCGGCTATCAGCGGATGGACTACATCGTCATCAACGATTACAGGAAATTCCACGAAGCGGTGAGTGTACTGCTCAAGTAAAGGAGAAAAGTTATGCGAAACGACTGCGTA
>JAFVZE010000401.1 GCA_017508315.1 Kiritimatiellia bacterium
ATCAAACTCGCAAAATAACCGCTTATGATGATCGCATCTTTGTTTGCCGCAGCCGCGCTTACGCTTACCTCGACGAACACCGAGATCGTAGTCGGAGCCAAAGCTCCGCCGGCGGTGCGTTTCGCGGCGCTTGAGCTTAGCACGTTTCTTTCCGAAGTCTTCGGCGCGGAGGTTCCGCAGTGTGAATCGGCGACACCGGGGCGCGTCTCTATTCATCTCGGAGAGTGCGAAGCGCTCGAGAAAATCGGTTATTCCACCGCCGGACTCGGTCGTGATTCGTTTGTAATCGCGGTGACGAACGGCAATGTTTTCATCGCCGGAAGAGATGATCCCAAAGTCGATCCCGCCGCGCGTGTCCGCCGCGCGTGGTGGGGCGCGCACAAATTCGATCATTCCACGCTTTACGGCGTGTATACGTTCTTGGAGCGTGCCGCCGGAGTGCGCTTTTACTTTGCGGACGAGCTCGGCACCTGCGTGCCGAAACGCAAGCGGCTCAGGCTTCCGTACGGCGCAAAGATCTTTTCGCCGGATATGGCGATCCGCACCTGGAGTTATTTCTCGGACGGCAAATGGCCGGTTCCCCTTAAAGATCCCAAATACGCCTGTCCGGCCGAAAAAGCGCTCAACATCTACCGGCTCAAGGCCTCCTCCAGCGAATATACCTGCTGCCACGGGCTCAACGGCTTTCGCCTCATAGACCGTTTCAAGGATTCCCACCCGGAATATTTCGCGCTTCTTAAAGACGGCTCGCGCGCCGATCATGTGATCAACGGGGAATGGGATGTCGGGCATCTGTGCTACAGTTCCGCCGTCAAGGATGTGATCGTCGAAGACTGTCTGGCGTTTCTGCGCGGCGAAAGCGCGGAATCACGCGGCATCAAGAGCATCTATTATCCGGGAAAGTACGGCTGGAACCACGGGGCGACGAAGTCGAATCTCGATCTTATGCCGCAGGACGGCTGGCATGACTGCCAGTGTGCGAAGTGCGCGGCGGCGAGGCGGCCCGAAGGCGAAAAGTTCCGTTCCACGGAGCTTGTCTGGGGATTTGCCGCCGATGTGGCGAAGCGACTTAAAGAGAAGGGGTTTGAGCCGGTCATAACCATGATGTCGTATTCGGCGTACGCCGACATTCCGCGCATAGAGCTGCCGACGAACATTCTGCCGATGGTGGCGCTGACCGGACCGTGGGCGCATTCGATCGAAGGACGGACGGATGCCGACGTCAAATATCTCAGGCGCTGGCGCGACAAGCTGAAAGGCGGCAGACCGTGGATCTGGACATATCCCAACAAGGATAAGTGCAACGGTCTTAATCTTCCCGGCATCCCGTCGTTTGCGCCGCGCGCGTGGGGCGCTTACTACAAGGCGGTCGCGCCGGAGGTGATGGGCATCTTCACGGAATCGGAGTGCGATAAGTTTCTCAACAATGCGCTCGGTTATTACGTCGTCCAGAAGATCTGCTGGAACCGTAAAACCGATGTCGAGGCGGTGATCGACGAGTTCTATGAAAAGATGTTCGGAGAAGCCGCCGCGCCCATGCAGCGCGCGATGGAGCTCTTGGAGGACAAGTTTGTGCGCGAAATCGCCGGCGATCAGGCCTGGACGCCGATCGGGCCGCAGGCCAACCGCCCGTCCGAATACCGGCTTTGGACGGAAATCTATTCGGCGGAGACGACGAAGAAACTAGAAGACGATTTTGCAGAAGCGTCTCGCGCCGTTCCGGCGGGTTCGCTTGAAGCGCGCCGCGTAGAACTTTTCCGCAAGACGTTTTTCGATGAAGTCAAATCGCGCGGGGAGAGTTACCGCAGGTCGATCGATGTTCCGTCGGCGCGTTTGCGCTTCACTGCGGCAAAAGATAATCTCGCCGCCGAGAAGTGGGGCATGAGTCGCTCAGTCGCCTTCGAGGATTCAAACGAACGCGTGGTCGGCGATTTTTCGCTGCGCGTTGACACGACGGAAAAGGACACGTCGCGTTGGGCGCTTTTCAACAAACTGCGCAAAGACGTCAAACTGCGTCCGGGGGCTAAGTACCGTCTTTCATGGTTCGTCCGCACGGATCTCTCGCCGCGTCAGCGTGGCGGCGGGTTTGCGATGAGCATTTCGTTTACCGGCGGCTCCGGATACAAGAAAAGCTGGATATTCCCCAACACTTTCAACTATCTGTCGGGCAAGGTGGACTGGATCGCGCAAAGCGGCGAATTCACGCTTCCCGCCGATGCGCCGGCCGATCTGTCGGGCTGCATCATGCCGTTTGTCCGTTACGCGGTGGGCTCGGCGTGGCTCGACGGAGTTTTGCTTGAGGAGATAAAATGATGAATGTTGCGCTTTTGCTCGCTACGTTTGCGGCAGGGACGGTTTCGGTCGATTTTTCAAAGTCGTGCGGCGAGGTGAAGCCGCTGCACGGCGTCAACTGTTCGCCGGTTAGACATGAGACGGTGGATAAAGTCTACAACCAGTCGCAGACGGAGCTCGCGGAGGCCGGCATTCCGTACTGCCGGCTGCACGATGTCGCCGGACGCTACGGTCTTCACCATTACGTCGACATCCCGAACGTGTTTCCGGATTTCGATGCGGACGAGAACGATCCTAAGAACTACGACTTCGCGTTCACCGATGCGTATCTCAAGACCATGGTCAAGGTCGGCGTGAAGCCGTACTACCGGCTGGGCGTGACGATAGAGGGAACGTGCGAAGTGAAGCCCTACAACATAATTCCGCCGAAGGATCCGGCGAAATGGGCGCGCATCTGCGAGCACGTCATCGCCCACTACAACGAGGGCTGGGCCGACGGTTTCCGGTGGAATATCGAATACTGGGAAATCTGGAACGAACCCGAGCCAAACTGGAGCATGTGGTATAAGGGCACGAAGGAGCAGTTCTTCGAACTTTACGAAACGGCGGCCAAGCATCTTAAAAAACGCTTTCCGGGCATCAAGATCGGAGGCTACGGTTCTATCGGATTCTACGCAGTGGACCAGAGTGACCATTATTTCGCCAAGGGGTCCAACAACACGGCCAAATATGCCGAAGATTTTCTCGATCGGATGAAAGCGTGCGGAGCGCTGGTTGATTTCTTCTCCTGGCATCTTTATCTGCAGCCGCCGTTCTCCATCGACCGTATCGTCGTTCATGCCGCGCATTGCCGCAAGATTCTCGACGAGCGCGGCTTCACCGCCACCGAGTCGCATTTCAACGAATGGAACGTGGTGGGCGACGTCAACATGGACAAGAAGAGCGCGAAGGACTGGGATGCGATCAAGGAACCGCCTGTGACGTCACAGGTCGCCGCGGCGTTCGCCGTGATGCAGAAAACGTCCATCGACAAGGCGATGTACTACACGGCGCTTCCGTCGGGACGTTACTGCGGAATGTTCTATTGGCCGTCGGGCAGGACCTCGCCGGTGTACGAGTCGTTCAAGGCGTTCGATGTGCTCTACCGCCGCGGCAAGGCCGTGCAGGTCGACGGGGGCGGACAGGGGCTCTACGCAATGGCGGCGAAAGGGGAAAATGCCGGCGAGGCCTTGATGCTCTGCAACATCACGCCCAAGGCAAAAGAGGTGGATCTCCGGATCAAGGGCGCGAAGGGGAAGTATTTTTCAATTAGACGCATCAGCGACAAGCACCGCAAGCTTTCGCCCGACGGCTGGTATGATTCGACGCGCCGCATTCTGCTGCCGCCTTCATCGGTTACGCTTTTGGAGCGCGTTGATGCGCTGCCGGAGGGAGCGAAAGCGGTCGCCTGCGCCGATGTGTTCGAGGACAGGCTTCTGCCCGGTGAATTTTGGTGGGGCGGACATACATTCAAAGGGCAGTTCATGCCGTATTGCGCCGAGACGCCGTTTCGAGACACTCTTATCGACAATAACGAATGCAATCAGACGGCGGGACTGCTACTGTCCTCCAAGGGACGCTGGATCTGGAATGATGAGCCGTTTTCATTTTCCTTCTCGAACGGAGTTGTGCGCGCGCGCGACAACGGCAAAGGCCGCTTTATTTCCGGAACAGCCGAAGATAAGACACTGCGCGGCGCGTTCAAAGAGGTTTCCCGCAGGTTCTTCCCCGCCGACGGCAGGATGCCGGATGAACTTCTTTTCACTGCTCCCCAGTGGAATACATGGGTGGAACTTACCTACAACCAGAACCAGCGCGACATTCTCGCCTACGCCGAATCGATCGTCAGAAACGGCTTCAGGCCGGGCGTGTTGATGGTGGATGACACCTGGCAGCACGCTTACGGCGTCTGGGATTTCAATTTCAAACGCTTCCCCGATCCGAAGGCGATGTGCGACAAGCTTCATGCGATGGGCTTCAAGCTCATGCTCTGGGTCTGTCCGTACGTCGGTCTTGATACGTGGGAAGTGCGCCAGGAGCTCAACGGTAAAAACGGGAGCGGGTGCATACTCGATGAAAACGGAAAGACCGCCGTTTTCAACTGGTGGAACGGCAAGTCCGCCTGCGTCGATTTCACGAGCCCTCTGGGCAAAGAATGGTTCGCCGGGAAACTTAGTTTCCTGCAGAAGGAATACGGCGTGGACGGCTTCAAGTTCGACGCCGGAGACATGTCGGCGTATGCGTTCAAATTCAAGGCGTACACTCCGGAGGGCTCGACTTCGCACGGACAGTCCAAGGCTTACGGCGAAATCGGTCTTCGCTTTCCGCTCAATGAATACCGCACCGTCTGGCAGCTTGCCGGACGTCCGCTCGCGCAGCGTCTTCAGGACAAGGGAAACGGCTGGAGCGATCTTAAGCAGTGCGTGACCGACATTCTCGCGTGCGGCATCATGGGTTATTCGTTCTGCTGCCCCGACATGATCGGCGGCGGACAGTGGACGATCTTCCACGGCGATGCCGTCAAAAACGTCAATTTCAAGGTGATCGCGCGTTCGGCGCAGATGCAGGCGCTGATGCCGATGATGCAGTTTTCGCTCAATCCGTGGCGGGTGATGGTGAAACCGGAAGACAGGAAGTATCTCGACGCGATCTCCAGAGCGGCGAAGATCCGCGCCAGATTCGCCGACAGGATACTTGCGCTCGCCAAAGCGTCGGCGATCACCGGCGAGCCGATCGCCGCGCACATGGAATACGCATTTCCCGGCGGAGGGTTCGAGCGGATCAACGATCAGTGGGTTCTTGGCGGAGATCTGATAGTGGCGCCGGTTCTGTCGGAGGATGATTCGCGCACGGTGACGCTGCCGGGCGGGAAATGGCGCGACGATCTCGGAGTTGAACACACGGGACCAGCGAAAATAGAGCTTAAAAAGGTCGCGCTCGATCGTCTGCCGTACTACGAAAAAATGTGAGGTTTTACGATTGTGATACATGGCTTGTTTGACAGACTCTGAAATATCCCCACTTTTGATCTAACGAGCCGCATTTCAGTTACTGTAGTACAGAACACTTATTTCACTTTATCACCTGAAATAAGGATTATCTCCGTTTTAGAAGTTTCAAACCGGGGATATTCCCATGACAGTCTGATTTGACATCGCAAGGCCGGTTGTGATATATTTCGACGCAATGAAAATTCA
>JAFVZE010000053.1 GCA_017508315.1 Kiritimatiellia bacterium
AACGTAGCCTTCGTTGTAGTCGGTGTGGTTTCCGAGAACTTCGATCCGCCCCGGCGCGTACGCGACGATCTCCGGCTCAGCGCCGTACATCTTCCCGAACTTGGCGACGAGCTCCTCGTAGACTTCCCTGTTCTGCATGTTTTAAACCTTTCTTAAGCCTTCTTAAGTCCGAGCTTCGAGCCGACGAGCGCGTAGAAGAGGACGTACGCGAGAAGCGCGATGGTCATCCAATAGCTGTTCAAAACTCCTATCCTGTCGGCAATAAGTCCCTGCACCGGAAGCAATACGCCGCCGAACACCATCGCCATGAAGATGCCCGATCCCATCGGCACGTACTTGCCCAAGCCTTCGGCCGCCATGTTGAAGATGCCGCCCCACATGACCGACGTGCAAAGACCGCAGAGCACCATGAAGCACATCGAAAGCGGGAAGGACTTGCCGAATACGGTCACCATCTGCACCGGCGCGAACATCGCCGCAAGCATAAGCGCGATACCGGCGATCGAACAGCCGGTGATCATGGCGCGCGAGGAAATCTTAGCGCCGATCGCACCGCCGATAAGACGGCCGATCATCATACAGAACCAATAAACGCCGACAACGGAACCGGCCACCGTCGCGCCGACATACCAGGGTTTATCCGCCTGTGTCATGTAAAGGTTGGCCATGTTCGGGATTCCGCACTCAATGACGATGTAAAAGAAAATGGCAAGCGCACCAAGTGAAAAATGAGGAAACTTAAGTGTCGTGAGAATATCTTTAAAGACCGAGAAGCCACCGGAAAGCCTAAGAGCCTTTTCTTCTGCGGTCTCGATGTGCGGTTCCGGAATGCGTGAAAAGAACACCACCAGAAAGGCAAACGCAAAAAGGCCCATCGCGATCATCAATGCCGGCGCGGCGTCAGCAACCTTAGCCTTAGCCACTTCCCCGCCGATCAAATATCCGAGAAGAATCGGCGACAGCGTAGCGCCCACCGAATTAAGCGAGCAGCCGAACTGCACGAGCTGATTGCCTTTATTACCTCCGCCGCCCAAGGTATTCAACAACGGATTGCCGACCAGATTAAGCAGACACATTGAAAAGCCGGCGACAAATGCGCCCGTAACGTAAACGCCGAATGAACCGATATTGCCAAATCCCAAAACATAAACTCCATTTTGCATTTCAATCATTCCGCAATATGCAGAAAGAAGCTGAATGCCGACGCCGACAAAACCGACTGCAGTCGCGAGGAGCGCGGTAAACTTGTAACCCTTGCGTTTGAGAATGAGTCCGCCGGGAATTCCCATGAAAAGATACGCGATGAAATTAGCAGCGGATCCCAACTGCGAAGCTGCGTTGGAAGCGCCAAACTGTTCCTTCACAATAACGCCCATCGACCCTGCAAAGTTGGTCACGAACGCGATCATGAAGAACAATGCGAACATTGTGGCGATGGCAATCACGTTGCCGCCCTGCTTTTCCTGCGTTTCCATAGCTTTGGAGAACTCCTAATTTGTGGTTTATTGAGTAAAGTATACCGCAAAAGTGCCCGATAGTCAATTACGGGCGCCGGGTCACCAACGACGGCGTGCGGCGGCCGTTCGACGCCAAAGGTCGCACGACCTCGATCCGCGAACGAACCGGCGGACGTGAACTTATCCGCTCTCCACGCCCGGTTGTCATCAAGCCGGAATCTTCGGAAGTTCCGGCCGAAACACGTTTCGAATTCATTAAACGCTACCGTTGAGGCAGGCCCGCAAAAACAATCGGCGCGGAAAAGGCTTCACGCCCTTTCTGCGCCAACGGGCGTCAGACGCTCAGAAGCGATCAGAACGAATAGGTGAGCGAAACCGACGCGATGTGCGAATAGGAATTGTCGCACTCGAAGCGGAAGATTCTCTCGGCACCATTGCTGGAATCCTGCGCCGCCATCATACGGGTCTCGGACTCCATCATGATGAAGTTGTAACCGAGATCGATCCGCAGATCTTCAAGAATTTTGTAGCCGATGCCGAATCCGACGATGTGACGGTCTCCCGGCGGAAGCATGGTCGTGCCGTGCGCGTCCGCCGACGGATCCCAGTCGTAGGAGTAGCCGATGCGGCCGCAGAACGCTTCGGTGAAATCGTATTCGAAACCGAAACCGACACGCCAGGCGTCATGCCAGTTCAGTTCCTGCGTACGAGGCATCGGGATATTGAAATCGATATGATTGATTGTGCTCCATTCCGTCCATGTAAGCGCGGCGCCGCCACGGAATTTTTTCGTAAAGTCATAGTTCGCACCCATCGTCACCGAAGCCGGAAGAACCAATTTGGCGCTTGCATCCCCAGAAATGTTCTTCGGTCTCGAATTCAGGTCAAAATCACCCTCGATACGATGATTGATGCGCGAGCGGTAGACAATGCCGACATCAAGATCGTCAGTCACCTTGTACTGCGTCGCCAGCATGTAACCGCAATTGAAGTCATCGCCTTCCAGATGAACACGTCCCGGAAACACGGAGTTCAATTGAGGCACGGGTATGGTCATCGTCTTATAGTTCTCAAACGTGATATAGCTCATGCGAGCACCGAACGCCACCGACCAGTCTTCGGTAATCTTGTAGGCGATGTTGGGGTTGAACGTGAACTGCTCGATCGTAGTCTCCGTCGTGTCACCCTTCAACGCCCAGTCATTGTCGTACTTCGTACCGAGACCGTATTCGCAAAAGGAGCCGAAACCGAAGACGAGATCTTCCGTGATCGGAGCTGCGACATACGCGTGCGGCGGCGGAAACCACCCGGCATCCATCTTCTGCTGACGTCTGCCGTCCACAGTAACATCGCAGAAAGGATTGATGAACGAGACACCGACGGTGAAGGTTATATTGGTGCTCTCGGTCAAGTTGGCGGGGTTGTAGTAGTTGGCAGTGGCATCGCCGGTGGAACCGACGAGACCCCCGCCCATCGCATTACCGCGGGCGCTCGCCTCGTACAGACCGAATCCGGCACCGAGCGCGGCCCCTGCCGACATCGCTGCGGCCATGGCAACAACACTTGTTTTGCAAACTTTCATGTTAACTTTCCTTTTGTAAGTCAAGACGGTGTGACAGTATATGATTTTTTGTCACAAAAGTCAACAGCCCTATATTCCCTTTCATCAAATCGCAAAAAACCGGTTCCGCTTTTTTGGTATAATACGCGAAAATTGCATTTCACATCAACTAAGGAAAAACGCAATGATCTACTCGACTGAGGTTCAGCATCAGTGCCCGCTCATGAAGGGCTGCAACCACGGTCCTGCCCCGATCCCGGAAGAGGGTAAGTGGGTTCAGGCCAAGCAAATCAAGGATATCTCCGGCTACACGCACGGCGTAGGCTGGTGCGCTCCCCAGCAGGGCGCGTGCAAGCTCTCGCTCAACGTGAAGAACGGCATCATCGAAGAAGCTCTCGTCGAGACGATCGGCTGCTCGGGCATGACCCACTCCGCGGCGATGGCCTCCGAAATTCTCGTCGGCAAGACGATCCTCGAAGCGCTCAACACCGACCTCGTGTGCGACGCGATCAACACCGCGATGCGCGAGCTCTTCCTCCAGATCGTCTACGGGCGCACCCAGAGCGCGTTCTCCGAGGGTGG
>JAFVZE010000054.1 GCA_017508315.1 Kiritimatiellia bacterium
AATCATCTCCTGGAACGGCGCCATAACCGACAGCGTCTCCGTCCAGGCACCGACGCGCCCGTAATTGGCGATCGCCATCCCCCAGACGAGACCGTTCGCGTGCCGCCACTTCATCGCGGCGTTTCTGAGATACGGAAAATCGCGCTCAGGTATGCAGCGGTTGTCGCGCATCATGCCGATGCGCCAGATGGTGGTAATGCCTTGATACCACGGCTCGTTGCGCCCCGGCTTGCGCGGCTTGCCGTCCCATTTCTCCGGCGGCTGCCAAACCCGTCCGCCGTGCTCCGGCTCCTGCGCCATATAGCAATGGTAAGCGTAAGCGGTCTTGAATCCCGAACGCTTGTGAACGCCGTAGAGATTGTCGAGCCGCTCCTGCCACGCCTCGCGAAGTTCCGCGTCCACTCCAAGCTTCTTCGAACATTCGATCGCCATCCACAGCGCCTTGCGGCAATGGTAAAGCGCCTGCCCCTTGTCGCACACGTCCATGGGATTGCCGGAAAAACCGCTTTCACCCTGAATAGACGGAAAGATGTGGTATTTACCGTCCTTCAGATTCGGCGGCAGATCGGGATGCGGGGCTTTTTTGAGGAAATCAAGATAAAAAAGCGCACAGTCGCGAATGAACGGATAGCCGCGCTCGCCGAGCCATTTTTCGTCCATCGTCATCTTGTACCACTTGTAATATTTCTGGGGAAACCAGCCGGTCATATACGCCATGCGCCCGAGCGGCAGATTGCCGTTGTGATCATCGTCGCCCAATAAAGGGAAACCTTCTAACTGAATGAAGCAACCGCGCGCGCCGTAGTAGTCGCGGGCGATTTTCCCGCCTATCGGGCGGAAGAAATCCACACAGTCGAAATACGCCGCCGCCTGGTTCGTCTGATTGGCGGTAAGGCTCCCCCAGTAAATGGCCTGCATATTGTAATTGGCGTGGTAATCGCCGTGCCAGATCGAAAAGTCGCCGACCGTCGACGGGAAGAAGAGCCCCGGCGGCACGGTGCCGCCTTTGAGGATGCATCTTCTCGCATGGCACGTTTCGTACCAGAGATTCTCCAGAAATTCATCGCCCGGCGCGGAGAACGAGCGCTGCGCCCAGTCGGCGGCGGCAGACTCCACCGTAGCCTTCCGGTATTCGGCGTGGGTTTTGGCGGCGGGCGCGGCAAGCGTCCGGTCCCGCGACGTCGTTACCGCCACCTTCAGCTCGCCTTCTCCGCCGGCGCGGGAAGTGGAAACATGAAGATATGCATCCTTGGTCATCCCGCCGAGATCCGGCAGATATGCTCTGCCGCACTTCTCGCGGTCGATCAAAAGCGACATGCGGTATTTGAAGCCTTCTTTGAAGAGATTGCAGGGATGGAAGCTCTGCTCAATACATCCCGCATCACCGTCGAAAAACGCTTTCGGCGGCGGCAGCGGCGTTATCTTAGAATTGGCCTTTGCCTTCTTAAGCGCCCAGCCGTGATGATAGTTGGCGACTCCCCGCGCGGCCCATTCCCCGAAATCAGGATCGCACCAGCGCCACATCGAGAACCACACCGGGCGCTTGATATTGCCTCCGACGTAAGTCTCCTCGTTCCAGCCTTCCGTCTTCCATTTGAGCGAAAGCACATTCTCGTCATAGGGAATTACCGCCTCAAGCGAAATCTTCACTCCGTTTTTCCATTTACACTCGATCTCCAACCGGGCCTCTTCAATAATGACGCGCTGAACTATGCGCATGGGTCCGGGCAGGTCAACCGGCAGATGCATCTTAAGTTCCCCCACCGGCTTCGGACACGGATACGGCCAATTTTTGGTGACGTTGCTCGAACCCTGGCAGAGCTCTTTCATCCGCTTTTCGTTCTTCGTCCCCTTCGTGGCGATCGTCGCCTTGTTGTCGAAGGGATTGCTCTTCCATCCTTCCTTCAGCTCGCCGTCGATAAACTCCCGGATATGCGCAGGCTTGCAGCTGTCCGAAAACTCCATCCGCCGGTCCCACACATCGCCCTTGCCGAAGCGGAACACTATCGCATCGGCGGTCTGATATACCGAAGCGGAAAGATCGCCGTTGCCGAGCAGAAGTCCTTCCTCGGCCGCCAACAACGGCTGGTCGACCTCAATTACGTGCGCGCCCAGGGCGCAGTTCGCCGTCAACGCCAAAAGAGACAGTGTGATTTTTTTCACTTTTCTTCTCCCTTCAAACGATATTTACCGCCGGGAACGGTTTTGAATTCAAACCGGCCAAATTTATCCTTGGCGGCAGTAACAGGCTTTCCGTTTTCATCGACAATTTTCCACTCTCCCCACAAGAGACAATTCTCTCCCCTCTCGGAGGT
>JAFVZE010000055.1 GCA_017508315.1 Kiritimatiellia bacterium
CGTCAGCCGAACGCATGCTTTTTAGATGCGGCGATTTGCGCAGGACTGCGACCCGCCGACGTACTCGTGTACGTCAAGCGGTCGCAAGGACGCGAAAATCGCCCATATCAAAAGCAGAGTACGGTTGACGCGAAATCCGCCGCGTTTTGCAAGTCATGTAGCGCACCAAAACGTCAGACAAAATCGCTTCGCTATCACTGTACAACAGTTGCACATTCGAGTAACCCATTACCCAATTTTCCTGTCAGTGTTCGCCTTCGTGGAACGTGCCGTCGGCGTGGAAGTGCCCGGCGCTCTTTGAGTCGCCTGCGGATGGAAGCGCAAGTTTCAGTTCATACGAGCCTTCGCTCACGATCTCGCAATGACCGGACGGAAGCCCCTCTACGATCGTCCATCCGCCGCCGCTTACGCCCGGAACGACCGGGGTTGCGATGAAGCGTTCCGCATTGTGCGGATCTCGCACAAACACCGTCGGCTGGAGACCGACAGACACGATGCACCGCGACGGAACCGCGATATGCGGCTCTTCGGTATCGTCCGTCACGCATTCGGCGCGGGAACGCTCCCCGGCGAGCGCATGCACGCCATTGTCGAAGAGTACATATATCGGCACTATTCCCGTGTCGTCCCCGACGCCGATGCGAAGACGGCCATGATGTTCACCAACCTTCGCGGACATTCCATTCCTCAGTTTAAGAGCATCGGAGGCGGCGACCAGCGCCTTGAAGCGCAGGTCGTGCGTCCGTACGGTCTGAACCGCCGCCGCACCGGTCTCCAGCCACGCGCCGTCCTGCGCAACGAGCGACTCGACCATCCCTTCCGTCGCCGCCCTCACCGTCACCACGCCATCCTTCTCCTCGGCACCGGCAAGCATCGCCGCACGCTCCGCGCGTTTCACCGCGAGCTCGTTCTCAAGCGCGGCGTTCGGCGTTTTGATTTCTCGATAGACGTTGACGCGCTTTTCAAGGGCCTCGATATCATGCGAACGCGCAACGAGATCGGGAGACGATACCTTGAAAAGCGCATCCCCCTTCTTCACTTCCGCCAAGGGTTTGACGAGAAGCGTAAGCCGTCCGGCGACAGGCGTGGCGACGACCTTGCGGGCATCGGGACTTAGTTCATAGCGTCCGGCAAAGACGACCGTCGAAGTGACTCTGCGCCTCTCGGCACGGACGGTCTTCAAGCCCATCACGTCCTGCACCGCCTTGGCGACGGAAACGGCTTTAAGCGCGCGCTCTGTCCTGTTATGGCTTTCCGCCTTGCCGCCGGCCGCGCATTTCCCGTGTCCATCATGTTCATGATCGTGTTCGCGCTTCTGCTCCTGCGCGTGATCATGGCTGCAGTCGGCGCCATGCTCATGAGCGTATCCGAGAACGGCAGAGAGTACGGCAACGCCGACAAAAATGTTCATCTTCGATTTCATGACTGTTTCTCCTTAATTCATCATTAACGATCGGTTTTCAATCTCTCGAGCTCGGCGACCGCCAGCGCGACATCGCGCCGCCAATCCACGTCGGCAAGCTCAAACTCCATTATCTCATCCCTGACGGCAAGATACTCAAGCGGCGTAAGCTCACCGGCATCGGCAAGCCTGTCCGTATGTTCACGTTCGCTGGACGGCACCGGCGGATGCTCCAGAAGCCGCGTAAGGTTCGCGCGCGCTTCGGCGGCATCGCACACCAGGGTGCGCCACGCGTCTATCGCCGCTAGCCGCGCCACGTCCCGCGCCGCTTCCGCTTCGGCGATGCCTTTGCGGTTACGGTTCCAAAGCGGAATCGAAATGCCCGCCACCAGACCAAACCTGTCCAGTCCCTCTTCGTTGACGTAGGCGGGGCCGAGTTTCAGGTCGGGGTACTGGCGGCGTATCTCGGCGTGGAGCGCGTGCTCGGTGCCGCCGAGACGCACGAGCGCCGCCACAACTTTCGGGTGCTTGACGAGCTCAAGCGGATCATCGTTCGCGGAAGGTTTTACGACATCCTTCACGTCCGCAAGCGAGAGCTCAATCCTGCATCCGGGACGAAGCCCCAAGAGACGCAGAAAGCCGATCTCCGCCGCAGCCGTTTCCTTCGCATTCTCCATAATCGCATGGCGAAGTATGTGCATCCTGCGGCGCAAACCCGCAAGATCGGTAGCGCTCACCTCCCCGGCGTCATGCAGGCGCTCGACATTCTTGCGTGCCCGTTCCGCCCGTTCGTCCTTGCTCCAGTTAACCAGCATCTTGCCCCGTCTGCGAAGCGCATAGAGCCGAATGGCCGCCTGCCGGGCCTCTGCGGCGATATCCGATTCCTCCGCGCGGATGTCCGCCGCGTCTGCCGCGGCGTAGGCCTCGGCAGCCTTTTCGTCAAGGGCGAGCGCACCGGAGAGAGGGACGGTGAACGCCACCGAACCGCCGCCGAGAAACGGATGGTCGCTCGGATTGACGATGCGCATCAGGTCGAAATCCAATTCCGGATCCTCCCACCAGCCGGTCTCTCTGGCGACTTTGGCGGAGCCGCCGGCCTTAAGACGCATCGCGTTCAGCTCGCGATTCCCGACGAGCGCGAGTTCTGCCGCATCCTTGACCGATGATATGCGAATCACATTCGTCACGCCCGAGCGCGCCTCCGCTTCCCAGTCTATCGGACTTGCTTCATACGAACGGCATCCCGCCGTCGACGCGGCGACGAAAGCCAGAAGGCAGAACATTTTTACGTCAATCTTATTCATCCGTGTCTCTCCTGTCCCAAGTCCAACAATCCTTGCCGCCGCCGGCAGCACGATGAGGTTCAGCGCAGTCGCTCCGAGGAGTCCTCCGAACTGCACGACGGCGAGCGGAGCCAAGAGTTCGCCGCCGGGCTTGTTGCCCGCGATCATGATCGGGATGAGTCCGATCACCGTCGTGAGCGACGTCATGACGATCGGTGCCATGCGCTCCTGTGAGCCGTCGCGGATCGCTTCAACGAGCGTTGCGCCGGCGTCCATCCTGTCGCGGTAGCAGTTGATGAGCAGAATGCCGTTACGGAGCACGAACCCGATCACCGTCACGAAACCGACCAGCGACGAGACCGAGAGGACCGGTTCGGCAAGCGCCACCGCCGCGACCGAGCCCACGAGCCCGAGCGGAACGTTGAGCATCGCCAACGCGGCGGCGCGGCCGGAACCGAGCGCGAAGACGAGAATGAAGAATATGACCGCCACCAGTCCGGCGCCGACCAGCCCGAGCCGCCGACCCGCGCTTTCGCGGGCCTGATAGCTGCCGCCGAATGAGACCGTGCATCCGGCCTTGGCCGCAATCGGCATCAATTGAACGCGCAGTTCCTCCACCAGTTCTCCGACGTTTGCGCCGGGAGCGGGATTACACGAAATCAAGGCCTTGCGGCGGCCGCCTTCGCGTAGCATGAGGTTCGACGCCTCCTCGGAGACGACGTGCGCCACGTCGTCAAGGCGCACGCGTTTTCCGGCGCGGCCGGAGACGACGAGCGATTTGACGGTGTTGAGGTTATGGAGATTTTCATCCCCCGCAAGGCGCACCGTAACCGACCGCTTGCGCAGACCGTCGCGCACTTCGCCCACCTCGGCTCCGTTGAACGC
>JAFVZE010000056.1 GCA_017508315.1 Kiritimatiellia bacterium
CGACGGGGATGCCGCGCCCGTTGTCGCGGACGGTGAGCGAACCGTCTTTGTTGATGATGACGTCGATCATCGAGCAGTGACCGGCAAGAGCTTCGTCAATCGAGTTGTCCACCACTTCGTACACGAGATGGTGGTAGCCGCGCTCGCCGGTGTCGCCGATATACATGGCCGGGCGCTTGCGCACAGCCTCCATTCCTTCGAGAACCTGAATGTTTTCGGCGTTGTAATTGCTCTGTTCTGACATTGTTTTTTTAATCCTCGTTTACTACGGATATTATACCAAAATAAGCGTATTGCCGTTTAGTGCGGAGTCGGCTCAGGAGCGGCGCCCTCTTTTGACGCTTTTGGCGATAAAGAACGCGCAGACGCTCCAGCAGACGAGCATGGCGAGCGACAGGAGGAATACCGGTTTCCATCCCCATTCGAAAACGAGCGTCAGGGCAAGCGCGGTCCAGAGCCCCCCGCCCATGATCGGCTCGTGCAGAAGCTGCTTGTAGCCGAAACTCATGGTCGCCGGCGTGCGGCATTCGGGATCTACCGTGCGCAGAAGCATGAGCCCGGTCGCGGTTACGCCGGTCGCCTGGCCGAATTCGGCGATGCCGCGCTCGAACCACGCATCCCTGAACATTCGCGGTCCGGCGAAAACGATAACTCCCACCGTCCAGAGACAGCCGAACACGATAAGCGCCAGTAGGGGCGCCCAGTTCGCCGCCACCACGTCGAGCCGGATGGTGGCGACCGCGCTCACCACGAGAAAGTCGAGCGACGCGCCGGAAATGCGCTCCATCTGCCCCCGGTCGATGAACAGACGCGCGTGCAGCGCTCTGGCGAGCAGCTGCAGAACGACGCCGCCCATCATGCAGAGCGGAAAGAGCGGAAACCCTTTCATCGGAATGAGCATGTGCATGCCCTTGCCGATCAAAACGGCGATGCCGATGATGGCCAGATGCCACGCCAGAGAATCGATGGAATCGCAAAGGACGGTCTGGCTGCCGGCGCTCGGACGGTTGCGCACGCTGTGGATGCCGAGGCGCTCGTGCAGCGAACGATCTTCGAAGGAGCGCACTTCCTTGACGTATCCGCGGCGGTGGGCCCACTGGATGAGCGCCATGCCGACGACGATTCCGATGATCATGCCGGCGGTGGCGACGGTGAACCCGAGCGCGATTCCCTCCTCCCAGCCATAGGCCTTGAATGAGTCGACCATGCCGCCCACGGTTCCGTGGCCGCCCTCGAAGCCGATTTCAAGGAGATTGCCGAACGCGGCCGGAACGCCGCACCATCTGGAGAACACGAATCCGGCAAGTCCCAGTCCCATCACATACTGTCCCCAGGCGAGAACCTGTCCGAGACAGAACTGCGGAAACGCCTCGCGGAAAACTTCGCGCACCTTGGGGATCGCCGCGCCGAGGAATAGCGTCGCGAAAATGACGTTTATGAGAAATCCGGGGACGGCGCGCATTCCCGAGGTGATGTCTTCGGGAACATATTCGCCGCAGAGCGTGAGCGCCAGAAGCCCGACCAGACCGCCGATCACGGAACTCGGCAGATACAGCCGCTGCAGAACCGGGATGCGCATGCGCAACGTCTTGCCGACGACCAGCAGAGCGGACAGAGCCGTAAAAATTACAACCGCATTCATCTTATCGTGTTTCTCCTTATTCCAATCTTGATCTGCGCCTCGGATCGAAAGCCTCCCTCAGCCCTTCTCCGACAAAAACCGTCAGCAGCATGACAATGAACAGCGCCGCCGAAGGAAAGAGCACCAGCCACCACGCCCAGCGGAACTGCTGCGCCTGATTCAAAAGCTCGCCGCAGCTCGGCGTCATGGGCGGCAGGCCGAAGCCGAGAAAATCGAGAGCGGCGAGCGAACCTATCGCCCCCATCAGCAGAAACGGAAACAGCGTCAGAAGCGGGGTCAGAGCATTGGGAAGAATATGCACGAAGAGAATACGGGCCGTCGACGCGCCGTGGACCTTCGCAGCCTCGACGAAAGGCTGCCGGCGCAGACGGAGAAATTCCGCGCGCATGTAATACGAGACCGTGATCCAGTTGAAAAGCGCATAGCAGGCAAACAATACGCCGAACGACCGCCCGAGCGTCGAACCGATGAAAATCATCACGTAGATGAACGGCATCGCGCTCCAGATTTCGGTGAAGCGCTGCG
>JAFVZE010000057.1 GCA_017508315.1 Kiritimatiellia bacterium
ATCGCCTCAAGAAAGTCGTCCCACGTCTTGACGGGCATCTTGGCGGCCTTCGAGAGCGCATCCATCCAGGCGTTCCACGCCTTCACGTTCTCGACCTTGGACGCCTTGTCGCTGCGCCACGCCGGAAGGATCTTCGTTCCGAAAGGATCCTTCGCGATGGCGAGATGGTGCTCGAGCGAATCGACCGGATCGTCGGTGGTGCAGACCACCTTGACGTTCGACTTTTTCATGAGCCCGCGGGCGGAGAAAGACTTGGTGCGCAGTTTCGCGTTGCACTTCTTCCAGATGCGCTCGGCGCTCGCGCCGCACAGACGCTCGTTCACGCCGAAATAACGCGAAAGTTCAAGGTGCGACCAGTCGAAAAGAGGATTCTTGACGAGTTTCTCCATCGTCTCGGCGAACTTGACGAACTTGTCGTGCCAGCTCGCATCACCCGTGCAGAAACGCTCTTCAACTCCGTTGGAGCGCATCTGACGCCACTTGTAGTGGTCGCCACCCAGCCAGACCTGGGCTATATCGTCCCAGCGCTTGTCCTCGGAGATCTCGCACGGAGGCAGGTGGCAGTGGTAGTCGATAATAGGCATTTTCGCCGCATGATCGTGGTAAAGCTCGCGCGCGGCGGCCGTATCGAGAAGAAAATTCTCATCCATGTATTTTATTTTCATGATAGCGCCGATTATACCACATAGACGAAACGATGGCAACCGGGATCGACGGTGTACTTCCCCGTCTCATTTCATACAAACGGCTTCTTGGCGACAGAGTGCACCTATTTGTTATAATACGCGGAATCATCGCCTCCGATCTCCATATTGCGAATCAAAGATGCGTCACCCCTCCATCGGCATCAGAAAGCGCCATTACATATACCCGCAGATGAAACGAACAACCGATATGACTAAAGGCAGCCCGCTGCGGCTGCTTATCGCCTTTTCCCTGCCGCTTCTCCTTACAAACCTCGGTCAGCAGCTCTACATCATCATCGATGCGGCGATTGTCGGACGTGGAATCGGAGTCAAGGCGCTTGCCGCTATCGGCGCGTCTGACTGGATGTACTGGATGCTGATCTGGACGGTAATGGGACTTGTCTATGTGCGGCAGATTCCCATGCACCGCCACTTCTTGAGCGCACCATCAAGCTAAGAATGTTCCGCATAAGATTCTCACGAGAACCGATTACCACCGGATTTTGCAAAATGCGCCCTAATAGCGCGAATCGTTAATCCAGACGCCGGAGGAGCCTTTCAATCGTCACGGGCTCAACCCCTCTTTCGCGGCAGATGTCCGAAAAGACCCTGATGACGGCATCCCGACGCCGTATCGCCTTTTCCGCCGTCAAGACGCCGTCTTCCTGCAGATCCCTGATCCTTTTGAGATCCGAAACCGCACGGTTGAAAGTCGCCGCCAGACGCGGCGGCACCGGAGCGAAATCGAAAAGATCGCACGCCCGCCGCCGAGAGTCTTTCGAAAGTTTCGCGAGCTGCAGGGTGTTTGTCGCGCCATCCTCCGGAAAAACGAAGGTCGCGTCCGCATCGTCAACCGCGACAAGACGCGCCGAAAAGACGCGCCCCGCGCGATTCGTCCACATATCCGCCGCCGCGACCGCGGCGGATAAAAGACATGCGACGAACAAGGCCCTCTTCATCAGTTGCAGACCACCCGGAAGAA
>JAFVZE010000058.1 GCA_017508315.1 Kiritimatiellia bacterium
AACCAGACGATATCGATCTTGCCGTAGCGCGTCATCAATTCCTCCACCTGCGCAAACATGTACCTGCGGTATTTCGCCATATCACGGTCCTTGTTTAGCTTCCGGTAAAGCTCGTCGGACCAGTCGGAATCGTTCTCCGGCTTGAGGGGATGAACGTTATCGATCGGGTAATCTGGATGATGCCAGTCGATGACCGAATAATAAAGCCCCACGCCCAATCCTTCCGCGCGGCAGGCCTCGACATATTCTTTTACGATGTCGCGCCCAAGGGGAGTCTTCGTCGATTTGTAATCAGTAGTATCGGTATCCCAAAGGCAGAATCCTTCATGATGTTTGGCGGTGAGGACCATGTACTTCATGCCGGCCTTCTTCGCCTGCCGCGCCCACTCCCTTACGTCCATTAGATCCGGATTGAAGTCCCGGAAATAGACGTCGTAAACATCGTCCGTCATCCGCTCCCTGTTCTTTATCCACTCGCCCCGCGCGGGGATGGAGTAAAGCCCGAAATGGATGAACATACCGAACCTTCCGTCCGTCCACCACTTCATACGCTCCGCCTTCGCCTCCGCCGTTTCGCCGAAAATGTTCTGCGGCGGCGAGACGACGGGAGCGGGCATGGCGGACGCTCCGCCTGCCGTAAGAAGCGCACATAAAGCATACATCGTTTTTTTCATTGCAATACCCTCCATTTTGTCGCCATCAGGCAAGGCTTCCGGCCGACTCTTTCAGATTGATAATATACGGTAAGTATGCACCCGTCTGCAAGCACGCAGGACGAAGGATAGCCCAGATCGTCGTTGTGGCAGTGGCGGAGCATGATTTCGTTTTCGACATCCCAGGTTTTCCCGCCGTCGTCGGAGATCGCGGCGAACTCACCGTAGCCCGGGTCGGCTTGTCTCCGTCCGTAGACGGCGACAAGTTTGCCGTCGCAAAGACTGATCAGATGCGCCGGATAGCCGCAAAGCCCCGTCTTGACCATGGCGCTCCATGTCCTGCCGCCGTCTTCGGACACCGTCTGGCGCAGGCATCCGTCTTCGCCGTGGTAGCGTACCAGTCCTAGAATGGTGCCGTCTGGCAGCTCGATCGCGTTGGGCTCGTGGAACACGAACGGCTGACTGTTCTCGCCGTCGCTGTCCGGAACCTCGGGGCAGAGACATTCCCAGGTCCTGGCCGCATCGCGCGACTTCCAGGCCGAGATCAAGCTGTAGGAAGCGATCTTCCCGCCGACCGTCCTGCGGACCGCGGAACGTCCCAGCTGCAGAAGCGTACCGTCCTTCATGAGCGACGGCCCGTGCGGAGCGTGGCTGACCTTCGCCATTTTTTCCGGCTTCGACCAGGTCTTGCCGTTGTCTCTGGAACTGATGCGGAAATAACCGAGCGCCGCGCGGCGGACGTCGGCGGATATCTTTTCGTCGTGGCGCCGCCACCAGTAGCGGGGATCGGTGCGCGGAAAATCCCGGTCGTAAAGCCGCTCGCGGTACGCTTCGGACGTAAAGTAGGTAACCACGATCTCTCCGTCGGGCATCTGCACGACGCCGGCGTCACGATCGTCGATCGGTCCGTTTACGATCGTCTGCGGCCGCGACCAGCTCTCACCGCCGTCGCAGGAACGCACCAGCTGCACTTTGCCCCAGGGGCATACATGCTCGTCGCGATCTCCGGAAAACACGGCGATTATCTCGCCGTTGCGCAGCCGGCAGACCGTCGGCCAGCCGATGTACCGGTCCTTCTGCACGCAAAGCGGTTTCGTCCAGAGGATTTCCGCCCGCTTCTGGCGCTTCGGCGTCGATGTCGCCAACGGCTTCGGACCGCCCGGAGGAAGCACAACCTCGGAGATCGGCAGCAGTCTCAACGACTTCATCGTTCCCGTAAAGCGGTAACCGCCCATCGTGCCGATGTGGAGGGGATGATCGTTGGAGAAGTCGAAACTGCCTGAGAACGGGTAGCTTCCGCGCTCGGTGCCGTCGATGAAAATGCGCACGGAAGCAGGAGTTACGTAAATCTCGAGCGTCGTCTCCCTGCCGGATACGATTTTCTCTTTGGTCATGTAATAGCCCGGCTCTACGCCTTTCAGATCGACAAGCAGACGTCCGTCGCGCGAAACCATGACCGAATAGCCGAGATTGAAATCGTTTCCTTTGCAGAAAAGATTGGCGAATCCGCTGCGCGCGTCGATGGTCTGAAGATCTATCGCAAAAACGACTTCAGCCTTGAACCCGCCGGGGAACGAATATCTGGGATCGTGCGCCACTTTGCCCGCCGGTCTGCCGTCGGCAAACTCCCATTGTCCGCCCCATCCTCCCGGCGCAAGGAATAACGCGAAAAAAAGAGCCGTCACGATTCTTCTCATCTGTTCACCACCTTCCAGCCGTCCGGCAGCGCGCAATCGGTCCGCAAAGTCCCCTTTTCGGACTTCCAGCCGAACACCGCGGTCTCATCTCCAAGCGGCAGTTCGAGTCTGCAGCAGGAAATCCCAATATCCTCCGGCGGCGCCAAAACCGCAATGCGCTTTTTGCGGTCGAGAGACTTAAGACCTACGACATCCCTGACGATGAAGACCGCCACGTGGCTTGCAAACCCGTGGCAGCAGCTGCCGTTGTCGGAACTGTCCGCGTTTTCCCACAAAGTTCCCGTACTGCGCGCCATCGGCAGGAAATATCCGCGCATTTCTTCGTAGACCTGGCGTCCCGCCCCCTGACGTCCCAACCAGTCAAGCCGCAGGAAATTGCCGATGAAAGGCGCCGAATGGTGGATCCGGGGATAAAGTCCCTTGAGTTTCCTGTCCGGACCGAAATCGTCCATCAGTCTCCGGTAGAGCCGCGGATAATTATCCGGATCGGCGCAGCCGAAATAAAAGGCGTAATACTGGCACGTCTCGCTGCATTCGCCGGAAAGCGCGAGTTCGCCGTTCTTGCCGCGGACGGCATTGTCGCAAAACCACTCGCCGGTCCAGCTCTGGGAACGGATCGCCGCCTTCACCCGCCGGGCTTCCCGCCTGAGATCGTCGCGGCCGTACAGCCTGTCCACGGCTTCGAGCATTGCCGCCCAGATCATGTTGTTGGGATAGTTCACGTCCTGCACGAACCTGTTAGCGGCGCTCCACTCGACGAACACCCAGCGCGGCAGCTTCTCAAGAAGACCATCGGCATTGCGGTAGCGAGAAAGGAACGCGACGAGATCCAGCACCTTAGGCTTGAGTTCCTGCACCAAAGCCGGATCTCCGCCTCTTGCGTTTGCGTACTCCTCCAGCTGCAGCACGAAAAACATCGCCCAGCTGGGAATGAAATTTCCGTCCGCGAAATCGGCGGGATAGCACATCGGCAGCATTCCTTCGGGGATATTGCCGAATCTGCCGGGCTTGGCGAAATTGTCGAGGAACACCGTTTCCTGCGAAAGGCTTCCGCTGAGCAGATGCGAGACTCTGGCCGTGAAAAACGCATCGCAATTCCACCCTGCCCGCTCGCGTCCGGGGCAATCCATGAAACCGTCAACGGAATTCTGCGCGTAATTCTCCTCCGCCGCCGCAAAAAGGAGTTCAAGATCCTTGTCGGACGAAGTCAGCCGTGCGCGCCGCGAAAGAGAGTTGCGGTACAGACGAAGTCTGGGCGAAGAGACTTCAAAGCTTCCGCTGCGGGCGACGATCCGGCAGGCTTTGAGCGTATACGGCTCGAAGGACTCGAGCTCGTACGTGCCGGGAGTTTCGATCCTCCAGACGATGTCGTTCGCCACGACCGAACGCCACGGCTTGAATTCGCCGGGCACCGGGCGCTCGTCGAAGAGCAGGTGGATCTCGCCGGGCTTTATGCAACGCACGCTTAAGCCCGGAAAACCGGTGCGGTTGACGGGAGATTCGAAAAGCAGATGCCGCTCTTTCCCGAGAAAATACGTCTCGGTTTTTTCAGGAGCCCTGCCTTCTTCGGGGCGGAAACGCTGTTGCATATCCCAGAGGTTGTACTCGAGCTCGTCCTTCCTGAAGCCGTCTTTACCGCTCCGACCCGCGTTGTCGACGAAAACGACGGGCCTGGTCTCCGCCCGGGAATCATAGGCGCACGCCCCGGCCGAAACCGGAATAAAATCGTCCATAAGCTCGAAGCACGGCTTCTCAACTATGCGCGGCAACAGCCTCGGCGCCGGCAATTCCTCAAGCGGCAGACTTGAAACCGCAGTCTGCGGCAAAACATACGCCTCGCCGAACATCCGCGCATGACCGTAGCGGCTGACCTTCCGCACCCGAGCGCTTCCTCGGGCCGAAAAAATCCCATCGCCCGATGCGGCGGTACGCAGAACCGTTCTGCCGCCGCAGACCACCGCCGCCATAAGAAATGAATCCTGACGCTGAAAATAGAAGCTTTCGCAGTTGTAGCCGGCACATTCTATCTCCAGTCTGTTGAGTCCCCGCTCCGCATCAAGCGCGACATCGTCCGTGCGGAAAAATCCTTCGGGCCCGCGGGCCGGGCCGTACCAGGCAAACCTGTCGTTGAGGCGCACGCGGCACGGGTTCGACGAGGCAAAAACAAGCCGCGGTTTTTCGCCGCCCTTCCATTCAAAGGTTCCGGAAAAGACCAGCTGCCGGTTGAGTTCCTTCGAAGCTCCCTGCAGCCAGACGGCCCTGGCTCCGGACAGAGACGCACCGTTGGCCGGAGCGCAGACCGCCGGACACGTAGGAAGCGCCAGCAGCACCGCAACGGCAATAACACTGACAGACTTCACCGGATATGCTTTTTGCAGGCCTCGGCCATCAGATCGACGGCTTCAAGATTTCGATCACGCTCGGACGGCAGACACCGCCGCCAGCTTGACATGAGATACCCCATGAGCCGGTCGCCGGAAAGGTTCTGCTCGCAGAATTCCACGGTTTCGCCGGCATTCGACGCGAACACATTGTTCGACGCCGTAGCGATCTGGTCGAAACCGGCCTTGTCGAGATCCAGGTAGCATTTGATGCGCGGCCAACGGAACGCCCTCTCGTTAAATCCCTGATCGTAGTACCAGTTGGACTGCAGCACGCTGCGCGGACAGCGTTTGAGAAATTCGTCATGATGCTCCCACATCCAGTCGCTCCAGATCCAGGTGCGCGATCCGGCCGCTTCCACCGTTTTGACGAACCAGAGAAAATCATGCCACCACTGTTCGCCCTGACGCAGCGCCACGTACTCATGGTTCGACTGGTTGCGGACGTCCTCCTCGTCGTAGCCGATGTGGAAAAAGCGCGGATTGTCGAAAATCGCGACGCATTCGCGGATTAGATCGGCGCAGGCGCGGTAATATTCATCAGTACAGAGCATCCGCCCGTAATCGCCCAGCCACTCGTCGTGCATCGCTGAAAAGTTGAGTTTCGGAATCGGCTCCAGCCCCAGTTTGCGCAGACGCGAAAGTTCGCTCCGGAGCTTCTCGACGCTCCACGCGCCCTTGACGGCGATCTCCGGACGGCTCTCGTATTCGACGCCCTCGTTGAGATCGATGAGAATCATGTTGTAGCCGCGCTCGGCCATCCGGTCGGTGACGGTCCGCCATTCGGCATCGTCGCAGGCGAGCGGATCCTTCGCCGCTTTGCGCGTCATGATGTTCATTCCCAGATGAACGAGATTGGCGAGAATGCGCTCTTTCATTTCACCAGTTCCTTCCACGACGGAAAACCTTCGCTGACGGGGCAGTCGCCAAGCGCGGTAAACGTGCTGAAATACGGCCGCTCGAGAAAAAACATCCACGCGGCAGGTTCAATCGCAGCGCCCTCGGCGCAGACCTCGACGGTCTTGCCGGCGCTGGCGTGCGAAAGCGAACGCGCGGCATCGAGAATCTCTTCGGCGCGTCGGCGCACCGTTTCCGCCCCGCCGCCGGGAGCGGTCGACGGCCTGTAGACGGCGTAAGGCGAGCCGGCGCGGCGGCGCTCCTCCGCATGGGCATTGGCGGCATCGGACGACTTATCGTCGGTGACCACGAGCACCGGACGCACCGAATGAAGCTCGGCCCACGGATGTTTGACATCGTGTTTCACATTGCCGAGCGGCAGATCGAGAAGCCGCCTCACGCCGCATTTCCTTCTGAAGGATTCCCTGTCGATTTTCATATTCGACATTATACCCAAAACCAGAGGCTACAAGTTATAAAATATTACAAAATAATTTTTTGTACATCCATGCCGTAGGAGACGGCTCCTTTATGCTATAATTCAAGCAAAAAAATGCGCATCGATCCGATAGTCTACCGCGACAAGCCCGGCGACCGGCTCATCGACCTGCGTCCGGACGGAGCGGAATGCATTCCGGCGCTGGGGATGAGCAGCTATCTCAACGTAAGAGAAGGAACGGAAGAGCATTGCCATCCCGGCTGCATCGAAATCGTTCTCAATCTGCGCGGACGGCTCATGTTCGAATCGCTCGGAAAAGAATATCCGTTCATGCCGGGTTCGGTTTTCGTATCGACCCCCGTCCAGCCGCACCGCATGCGTCTCAATCCCAAGGGGCTTTTTCTGCAGCGCATCCTTTTTGAGATTCCGAAGAAAGGCCGCCGCATTCTCGGTTTCTCGCCCCGTGAAAGCGAATGGCTGGTACGCTCACTGCTCCACCTTCCGAAAAGGGTTTTTGCGGCGACCGAAAAAATCAAAGCGGACTTCGCCGCGTTGTTCGAAATTCACGATAAAAGCCCCAGAAACGGATACGCCAGACGGCTGAAAATGAAAACCACGACGGCCGATCTGCTCGTTTCCGTGATCGAAGCGGCAAGAAAGGATCCGACCCGGGCGCCCAGCGCGATCGCCGACATCGCCAGGCGGATCGCCGAGCACCCGGAACTCAGCTGCCATATCGGCGAACTGGCCGGAGAAACGGGACTTGCCCCGGCGAAATTCTTCGAAGTCTTCAAACGCGAGACCGGACTTCCGCCGCATTCCTTTTTGCTGAACTGCAGAATCCGCCGCGCCCAGGCGCTGCTTGAAGAAAGGAAATCTTCGATAGACGCCATAGCCGATATGCTGCGTTTTTCGTCGCGGCAGCATTTCTCCACCGTGTTCAAACGCACGGTCGGAGTCTCCCCCGCCCAATACCGCCGCTTACGCATCGTATAATCAGCTTTCTGCTTCGTTATTCGTACAGCCAGGTTGAGAGATATCGCTCTCCCGTGTCGGGAAGAAGCGCCACGATTGTCTTACCGGCAAACGCCTCGCGTTTGGCGAGTTCAAGCGCCGCCCAGAGCGCCGCGCCCGAGGAGATGCCGACGAGCAGCCCCTCTTTCGCGGCGGCGGAACGCGCAGCGGCTCCGGCGTTTTCGGCCGCGACGGGAATCACTTCATCGAGAATCGAGACATCGAGCACCTTCGGCGTAAAGCCCGCGCCGATTCCTTGAATTTTGTGAGGGCCCGGCTGTTTGCCGGAAAGAACAGCGGACGTGTCGGGTTCGACGGCGACGATCCTGACGGCGGGATTCCGCTCCTTGAGAAATTTTCCCGTGCCCGTCACGGTGCCGCCCGTGCCGACGCCCGCCACGAACGCCGCGATTTCGCCGCCGGTCTCCGCCCAGATTTCCGGTCCGGTCGTGCGGTAGTGGAACGCGGGATTGGCGGGGTTTTCGAACTGCTGCAGTATGACAGCTCCGGGCGTCGAGTCGCGCAGCTCTTCGGCCTTGGCGATAGCGCCTTTCATTCCCGCCTCTCCGGGCGTGAGGACGATTTCGGCGCCGTATGCGGCGGCGAGCTTGCGCCGTTCGATGCTCATCGTTTCAGGCATGGTGAGAATGAGGTGATATCCGCGCACCGCCGAGACGAGCGCGAGCCCGACGCCGGTATTGCCGCTTGTCGGCTCGATTATGGTCGCGCCGGGCTTGAGCGCGCCGGACTTCTCCGCCTCGTCGATCATCGCAAGGGCGATGCGGTCTTTGACGCTGCCGCCGGGGTTGAAGTATTCGACCTTGGCGAGTACGCGCGC
>JAFVZE010000059.1 GCA_017508315.1 Kiritimatiellia bacterium
CCTGGACCCCAAAATGAACCTCACCGCCGCAGACCCGCTCTTGGAGGCCTTCCTTGAGCGGGTCGTTCTATTCGGACACTTGTCCGAGGAACGGTGAGTAGTCTACCAAATTCCGATTAGACAAGACCCCGTTGCCCGTTCGTTAAACTGCTTGAACTGATGGATTGTTCTCTTGTTTTGTCCGTATATCGAAAAACGAGATTATAGTACGGAATATTTTATTATGTTGAAAATTGGTAGCACAAGAGGATTGGGAAAGGTGAAGCGCGGAGGGGTGAGGCGCTTTGCGCATATGGAGATTGACTCTAAACGCGTTTCGCCCGGCGGTGTGTGTAGCTTAGTAGTCGATCTCCATAAGTCCAAAGAATTATGAGTTTGGACGGTGCTCAAAGCGCACTCACCCCGTAGCGGATAGTCGTTACCTCTGCATTTATGTAAATCCGATGGTAAGTAGATGATGTGTGGATTTTTTCGTGTGTTTCGTGTATTCAGTGGTTTCAGGCCTAAAACGCAAAAAGTTAAATCTTCTGCTCTCAAACTCCAGGTCGTCCCGACATTGACGCGGTGTGTTGATTTTGATAGTATGGTCCCGATATTGAACGCTTCGGCGGGGAGGTACGATATGGCCAAACGGATGAAAAAGGATATTGAGGTTCTGCTGGTCGGGGCGGAACTTTCGTCTTTGCCCGAACGTCGGCTTTCAAAGTGCCGCAATCTCGTGTGCGTCGACATGATATGGCCGCGCAAAAGCATAGCGAGGAAATCCGCCGCCAGAGAAGCCGTGTTCCGCAAAGGGAAAGCCGATTTCACCGGCGAAGAGTGGGCGAAGCGGGTGGTTTTCCGCGAAGAGGTGGAATCCCATACCGCCTTCGCCGTGTCCGTCACCGAACCGGTCACCGTCCAGAAGCTCAAACGTTTCGCGCGGCTGACGGCTAAGTACGCTCTGCGCATGGGGGCGGACTTCATGGAGAAGACGATGGTCGGATACGCGGACATCGCCTCTGCCCCGATGGACGCGCTTTCGGCGATGGTGGGCGAAAAAGATGCTCCCGAAGCCGTCGCGTCCGGTGTCGTCGATCTCAAGGATCTTCCGGGCGACGGCGAAGAGCGGCTCGTCGAGGTGCCGCTGAAAAGACTGTCGACGGGGAAAACCGCCGGTGTTCTCACGCTCGCCGTGCGCGGATGAATCTCTGCCTTTTCTTCGAAGGCACGGGGCAGGGGGTCTCAGGGAACTTCACGAACGTGACGCGGCTGCACGACGCCTGTGCGTCGTCCGCCGCTCAGCGTCTCCATCTCGAGTCTGGACCGGGGACGCACTTCGGCTCGTACGTCCGCGGGCTTGTCCATGGTCACGACTGGTGGATAGTTTTTCGGCGCGCACGGCGCTGGTTCGAGGCGAACTGCCGCAGTCGCGAACCGTCCGCGGAGAGCGAGCGCGTCTTTCTTTTCGGATTTTCACGCGGAGCGCTTATCGCCCGCCGTTTTGCCGAATGGCTTAACAAACTCGGCGTTGAAGTCGCCTATCTCGGTCTTTGGGACACCGTTGACGCGACGCTCGGTCTGGATGTGGACGAGACAGCTCCGCCGAACGTGCTCTCGGCCCGTCATGCGGTAGCCCGCGATGAAACGCGGAGACTTTTTGAATATGTGCCGCTGCGCGGCAGGGAGCCGTCGGCGCGGCGGCCGAATCCCGTTGAAGAACTGGTTTTCCCGGGCTCGCATTCGGATGTCGGAGGACTTTTCGAGGATAATCACGCGGTGGCCGACGTGACGCTCGCCTGGATTGCCGAGGGCGCATGGAAACGCGGACTTCTGCTGAAGGACAAATCGGTGCTCTCGCCGTCCGGTTCCGCCGAAATAGTCCTGCACGACCAGCATGGAGAGGCGACGAATCTGTGGGGGCTGCTCGGACGCGTCGGGAGGAAATTGGACGGCTTGCGGAAGCACCGTCTTTGTTCTCGCGGGCAAAACGCCTATACTTCACCTGCGGAGGCTGACGATGCTGCGGGGAGTTCGGGAAAGTGCTCGCGGTAATAGGTTTTCGGACGGGAAGGGAGCGCGGCGAGGAATTCCCCGAACGGTGCGTTCTTGGCGGTCGGGGTGAAATCGATTTCCGGCAGACGGCCGAGCGATTTTTCGATGTAGTCGCAGGCGAAGTATTCGAGCGTGCGTCCCATCGCCCTGCAGGACATCACGAAATCGGTCATGCGTTCCGACGGCAGATCGACGATTGCATAGCAGACAAGTCCCTGTTCGCCGAACCGGTCGCGGGTTCTGAAAATGAAAATCCTTTTCTCGGGGTCGCCAAGAATGCGGACGAAACCGTCGCGGTCGCGGCGGATGGTGGTGGCGTTGAACTGGTTGGTTCTGCCCGCCATCTGGACAAGGCGATCGAGATCCTCCGGCGTCGCCAGACCAGGACGGACCTGAAGGTCGAGGTCGGTCAGATATTCGCCGGCACCGGCGAAAGTCCTGCGCAGCTCTTCTGCGGCGGCTCGGCGGCGGTAATCGGCGCTGCGCAACCGGTCTTCGCGGGTGCGTCCGGCGTCGGCGAAGAAATACTCCTTCAGCCGCCGGAGGAACTGGCCGGGTCTGGTCATGTCGGACGGGAAGCGCACGACCGCCACCTCCGGAAGGTGCGCCTTCATCTGGGCCCGTTCGTGCGGATTGTCGTCCACGAATACGACGCTGTCGGTCGAAAGGTTGAGCTCGCGGCAAAGTTCGATGAGGTTGCCGGCCTTGGGCGCCCAGTTGATTTTCGCGGCGGTGACGAAGTCGAAATCGAACGGGTGCCCCCTGCCGGAGGGAGGATCGTTCTTGCTTAAAACAACCACCGCGACACCCTCGTCGCTCAGGCGCCTGAGTCCCGCTTGGAATTCCCGGTACTGCACGAGATTCTCCCGCCCGTCTTCGCTCAGGATGCCGCGCCAGAGAGTGTTGTCGGCATCGACGGCAAGGATTTTCCGCCGCCCGGCAAGACGCCAGAAATCGAATTCGTCGACGATGGCCGCGATTCCGGCGAGCGAGTACGGCATGGAGGCGAGTTTGCGCATGCGCTCGTCGTAGAAGCCCTCCACTTCGCGGCTGAGCGTCTCTTCCCTTTCGGTGACGTTGTAGATGCAATCGGGGTTGAACCGGTGCAGGGCGGAATTTTCGTCAAGAAGCTCCTGCCGCCAGGCGCCGAAGCCGGCGGGAACGTAGACCTCGTATCCGTCTTTGCGGAAATACGGGGCGATCAGTTCGAGTGCTACATCTCCTACGAGAGCGACCTTGGTCATGGAAGTATTGCCTTTGACGATCCGGTTTTGTTCTTTCCCGGCATATTGTAGCACATATCGCATCCGGAGAAAATCGGCAAGTCGCGCTGCTGCGCAGTGCCGCGCGCGGCCGGTTGCGGCAAAGGAAGCGGACTGTGATTTTTGGTATAATATGCGGATATGAGCGAAGAAGAAAACAAGGCGGTTGAAGAGGTCGTCGCGGGTGCCGGCGTTCTCGAGGATGTCAACATCGAAGAGGAGATGTCGAGAGACTACATCGACTACTCCATGAGCGTCATCGTCGGGCGCGCTTTGCCCGACGTGCGCGACGGGTTGAAGCCGGTGCACCGGCGCTGCCTTTACGCCATGCACGAGCTCCGCAATTCGTGGAACACCAAGCACGTGAAGTCCGCCCGCGTGGTGGGCGAGGTGATCGGCAAGTACCATCCGCACGGCGACAGTTCCGTCTATGACACGATCGTGCGCATGGCGCAGCCGTTCTCCCTCCGCGTGCCGCTCGTCGACGGCCACGGCAACTTCGGCTCCATCGACGGCGACGGCGCGGCGGCCATGCGTTACACGGAAGTGAGGATGCAGCGCGTCACCGAGGAGCTTCTCGGCGATCTCGAAAAGGACACCGTCGACATGGTGCCCAACTACGACGAAACGCTCGAAGAGCCCACCGTTCTGCCGGCCAAGCTCCCCAATCTTCTTCTCAACGGCTCGTCGGGCATCGCCGTGGGTATGGCGACCAACATCCCGCCCCACAATCTCGGCGAACTCTGCGACGGCATCGACTACTACGTCCAGCACCGCGAGGAATGCACCGTCGACGATCTCATGCGGTTCGTCAAGGGCCCCGACTTCCCGACCGGCGCGCAGGTCTGCGGCTACAACGGCATCAACGCCATGTACAAGCTCGGGCGCGGTCAGCTCACCGTGCGCGGCAAGGCCGAGGTCGTGACCGAGAAGAACGGCCGCGAGCGCATCATCATCACGGAGATCCCCTACTGCGTCAACAAGACCGAGATGATCAAGCACATGGCGAGCCTCGTCAAAGACAAGGTGATCGCCGGCATCTCCGACATCCGCGACGAATCGAAGGACGATATCCGGATTGTCGTCGAGGTGAAGCGTGACGCGATGGGCGAGGTGGTCCTAAACCACCTCTACAAGCACACGGCGCTCCAGTCCACTTTCGGCGCGATCATGCTCGCCATCGTCGGCGGCCGTCCGAAGATTCTCAATCTCAAGGAGTTTTTCGCCTGTTACGTCGACCACCGTTTCGAGGTCATCACCCGCCGCACCCGCTTCGAGCTCGTCAAGGCCAAGGCCCGCAAGCACATCGTCGACGGCCTGCTGCTGGCGATCGACAACCTCGACGAGGTCGTCAGGCTCATCCGCGCCGCGCGCAACCGCGAAGAGGCCAAGGTTTCGCTGC
>JAFVZE010000060.1 GCA_017508315.1 Kiritimatiellia bacterium
CCCGGGCGCGTCACGAGCCCCACGTTCTGCATCGTGCAGGAGCACGCGGGAGAACGGCTTCTGGTGCACATGGATCTTTACCGGCTGCACGGCGAGGCGGATGTCGAGGCGATCGGCTGGGAGGATTATCTTTCCCAGGGGGCGGTGCTGGTCGTCGAATGGCCCGAGCGTGCCGGATCGCTGGTGCCGCCGACGGCGAAGCATGTGGTGTTCAAGCATCTTGACGGCGAGGAACGCCGCTCGGTGGAGTTTGTCTGAAAGGGGTTCGGGCGATGGCCAAGGAGATAAATCACACGGAACGTCGGCGCATGGTGATCGTCAAAGCCATGCGGCTTTTCGCGCAGATGGGATATTCGAAGGTTTCGTTTCTGACGCTTTCGGAGGCTACCGGCATCGCCCGCACGGCGCTGTACCGTTATTTCAAAAGCAAGCGTGAGCTTTTCGACGAGGCGATCCACGAGATCACCGGCGGACTTATGGTGGAGCTGAGCGACATCATCGACCGCAAGGAATCCGTCGCCGTCCGGCTGGAGTTGGCGTGTTCGCAGGTGATCGACGAAATATACCGCAAGCGCGAGTTCTTTCTGGCGATTTTCGATTTTGTCTTTTCGATGGTGCGCGCCGGCGAGGACATGACCGGGAGAATCGCGCTTTTCACCGACGGGCTGAAACACGTCTACCGCAAACTGCTTGCCGAGGGTGTGCGCACGGGAGAGTTTGCGGAGGACCTCAACGCGCAGGAAATGGCCGATGTTTTCTTCGCGGTTATGGAATCAAGTTCGTTCAGGATGCTTCTGGCCATCGAGAACACGTCCGATACCGCGAAAATGCGCTTCAAAAGCCTTATCCGCACGATTCGGAAATAAAAGTTTCCATTGTACAGTAACTGAAATGCGGCTTGTTAGATGATCCAACCCGGTTCAAGTTGATACTTGATGCGACGGGTGTAAATTGATAATATACTCAGGTATAACATAAATCTGACAAGGAGTTTCGATATGAAGCAGAACAGGCGTGAGTTTCTGGCCTCGGCGGCGTGGATGGGCGCGGCGGCGATGGCGGCGGGATGCATCGGGCGCAAGTCGGCGATGTGCGGTCTCGGGTGCGGCGAAGGAGCCCCCATGCACGGTTTTCGCGTCGCTCCCATGAAGCGCGTGCGCGTCGGCATCATCGGAGTGGGCAGCCGCGGCACGGCGGCGGCGCACCGGATCGCGCAGATCCCGGGCTGCGAACTTACCGCCATCTCGGACATCAATCCCAAGCGTCTCGACATCGTTCAGAAGTGGCTCAGGGATTTCGGTTATCCCGCCGCGAAGGAGTGGGGCCGCAACGGAGACGAGGACGCCTGGAAGGGGCTTTGCGACAGCGACGTCTGCGATGTCGTCTATTCCGTCACTCCGCGCACGCTCCATTGCCCGATCAACGTCTACGCAATGGCGCACGGCAAGCACGTTCTGCAGGAGGTTCCCGGCGCATTCTCTCTCGACGAGTGCTGGGAGACCGTCGAGGCCGCGGAGAAATACCGCCGCCACTGCATGATGCTTGAGAACTGCACCTACGGCGAGTACGAAATGCTTGCTTTCAACCTCGTGAAGAAGGGCAAACTCGGCGAAATCATCCAGGCGGAGGTCGGCTACCAGCACGACCAGCGCTCGTTGCAGTACAATCCGCACGACGGCCGTTTCTGGCGCATCAAGCGCCACATGGAGCAGCACGGCAACTACTACCCGACGCACGGGCTCGTTCCCGCCGGGCGCTGCCTCGACATCAACCGCGGCGACCGCTTCGACTATCTCGTGTCGATGGAGACGAAATCGGCGTCGTTCGAGCAGTTCGGCCGCGACAACTTCCCCGAGAACGACTGGCGGCACAGCGCCAAAATGGTCAAGGGCGACATCAATATGTCGATGCTCCATACCGCCAACGGTAAAATCCTGACGCTCAAACACAACGTCTGCACTCCAAGCCCGTACGACCGCGGCAATATGTTCCTCGGCACGAACGGCATCTTCCGCAGCTATCCTTCGCTTTTGATGGCGTGGGAGGAAAAAACCGGAGATGGCGGCGCTCATGACTATTTCTCCGCCGAAAAGGCCGAAAAAATCCGCAAGGAACACATGCATCCGTTCTGGAAGACTGCCGGTGAGATCGCGAAAAAGGTCGGCGGCCACGGCGGCATGGACTTCATCATGGATCTTCGCTGGGCGTACTGCCTGCAGAACGGTCTGCCGCTCGACACGGATGTGTACGATCTGGCGACTTATTCGTCGATTGTTGAACTTACCGAGCGCTCGGTCAACGCCCGTTCGGCGGTCGTCGAATTCCCGGATTACACGAAGGGCGGCTGGAAAACGGCCAGGGCTTTCACGGTTGATGAGATCGATATGGATAAATTCGACTTTTCAAAGGGTGTAAAGCGCGATACGGATGCCCAAACGACGTGAGAATTTGGTATAATACCCCCTCGGTTTGAAGACATCCCCTTCTGAAAGGTTTTTCGCAGAATGAAACGAACCGACGTCGACAAGGTTTTGATCATTGGATCGGGTCCGATTGTTATCGGACAGGCTTGTGAATTTGACTACTCCGGCACCCAGGCCTGCAAGGCCTTGCGCGAATGCGGATACAAGGTCGTGCTCGTCAACTCCAATCCGGCGACGATAATGACCGACCCGGTGATGGCGGACGCGACGTACATCGAACCGCTCAACGCCGCGCGTCTCGAGCAGATCATCGCGAAAGAGAGGCCCGATGCCATATTGCCGAATCTCGGCGGGCAGACGGGCCTCAATCTTTCCATGGAGCTCGCCAAGAAGGGCATTCTCGAAAAATACGGCGTCAAGGTCATCGGCGTCAACCTTGAAGCCATCGAGCGCGGCGAAGACCGCGAGGTCTTCAAGGCGACGATGGAAAAGCTCGGCATCGAAACCCCGCGCTCGGGCATCGTCCACACGGTGGAGGAGGCGGTCGAGCTCGTGGAGCAGAAGATCGGCTATCCGGTCGTGGTGCGTCCGGCATACACGATGGGCGGCTCCGGCGGCGGTTTCTGCTACAACATCGAGGAACTGCGCACCATCTGCCAGCGCGGGCTTGACGCTTCGCTCACGCGCCAGTGCCTTATCGAAGAGTCGATTCTCAACTGGGAGGAGCTGGAAGTCGAGGTCGTGCGCGACGCGAAGAACCAGATGATCAGCGTCTGCTTCATCGAGAACATCGACGCGGTGGGCGTCCATACGGGCGACAGCTTCTGCGCCGCGCCGTTTATCACGATTTCCAAGGAGCTTGAAGAACGCCTCAAGCGCGATGCGTTCAAGATCGTCGAATCCATCGGCGTCATCGGCGGCTGTAACGTCCAGTGGGCGCACGATCCGAAGACCGATCGCGTGGTCATCATCGAGATCAATCCGCGCACTTCGCGCTCGTCCGCGCTCGCTTCGAAAGCGACGGGGTTCCCGATCGCGCTCGTTTCCGCGAAGCTCGCTTCTGGAATGACGCTCGACGAAATTCCGTATTGGCGCGACGGCAGCCTTGAGAAGTACACCCCGAGCGGCGATTACATCGTCCTCAAGTTCGCGCGCTGGGCGTTCGAGAAGTTCCGCGCCGTCGAAGACAAGCTCGGAACCCAGATGAAGGCCGTTGGCGAGGTGATGTCGATAGGCAAAACCTACAAGGAGACTTTCCAGAAGGCGATCCGCGCTCTGGAGCGCGGCCGCGCCGGGCTCGGATTCGTCAAGGATTTCCACGAAAAGACGCTTGACGAACTCCTGAAGATGCTCGCGATCCCCAACTCCGAGCGTCACTTCCAGATGTACGAGGCGCTGCGCAAGGGGGCGACCAACGAGCAGATTTTCGAGCGCACCGGCGTCAAGGGCTACTTCGTCGACCAGATGCGCGAACTCGTGCAGGAGGAAGAGCAGATTCTCATGCACAAGGGCGGTTTTCTTCCCAACGACATGCTCGTGCGGGCGAAGAAGGACGGCTTTTCGGACAAGTATCTCTCGCAGCTTCTCGGCGTTCCAGAGCGCGACATCCGCGCCCAGCGCAAGGGCTTGGGGTGCGTTGAAACGTGGCACAAGGTGCCGGTTTCCGGCGTCGAGGATCAGGCCTACTACTATTCGTCCTACAACGGCGAAAAGAGCGAAGTGCCGGTTTCGGACAACAGAAAGAAGGTGATGATCCTCGGCGGCGGCCCGAACCGCATCGGTCAGGGCATCGAATTCGATTACTGCTGCTGCCATGCTGCGATGGCGATGCGCAAGATGGGTTACGAGACCATCATCGTCAACTGCAACCCCGAAACGGTCTCCACCGACTACGACACTTCCGACAAGCTCTATTTCGAGCCGGTCACGGTCGAAGACGTTCTGCAGATCTACGAGAACGAAAAGCCCGAGGGCGTCATCGTCCAGTTCGGCGGACAGACTCCGCTCAACATCGCCCGCGGCCTGCAGGAAGCAGGGTGCAGGATCCTCGGCACGTCCGTCGATTCCATCGACGACGCCGAAGACCGCGATCTTTTCCACTCCATCATGGACAAGCTCGGCATCCCCATGCCCGAGTCGATGATGGCCAGCGACATCGACGGCGCGGTCGAGTGCGCGCAGAAGCTCGGATATCCGCTCATCATCCGTCCTTCGTTCGTCCTCGGCGGGCGCGGCATGGAGGTCATCTACGACGAGATAATGCTCCGCGAATACGTCGCCAAGGCCGTCGGCGTCACTCCCGACCGTCCGCTCTATCTCGACCGCTTCCTCTGTCATGCGCTTGAATGCGAGGCGGACGCGCTCTCCGACGGCAAGGATATCTTCATTCCGGCGATCATGCAGCACATCGAACTTGCCGGCATCCATTCCGGAGACTCCGCCTGCGTGCTGCCGCCCGCGTCCATCAGCGAGGAGAACAAGGAGACGATTCTCGACTACACCCGCCGCATCGCCACCGAACTGAAGGTGGTCGGACTCATGAACATGCAGTTCGCGATCGAAAACGGCAAGGTCTACGTGATCGAGGCCAACCCGCGCGCATCGCGCACGGTTCCGCTCGTGTCCAAGGTCGCCGGAACCCAGATGGCCGGCGTCGCCACGCAGTTGATGCTCGGAGAAAGCGTCAAGTCGCTCGGACTCGACAAGCGCCATGTGGTGCCGTATTACGGCGTCAAGGAAGCGGTCATGCCTTTCGAGAAGTTTCCGGAGGTCGACCCTGTTCTCGGACCGGAAATGCGCTCTACCGGAGAAGTGCTCGGCCTTGCCGACACCTTCGGCCTCGCCTACTACAAGTCGCAGGAAGCGGTCGGTTCGCCGCTCCCGACGAAGCCCGGCAAGCTTCTCGTCTCGCTTTCCGACAAGCCCGACAGCGCCGTGGAGGCGGTCAAGCTCTTCGTTGAACTCGGATTCGAAATCGTCGGCACGGAAGGGACGATCAAGTTCCTTGCCGAGCACGGAGTCGAAGGCAAGGTGATCGCCAAGATCGGCGAAGGCCGCCCCGACGTTCTCGACGCGATCAAGAACCGCGAGGTGAAGCTCATCATCAACACGCCGTCCGGCCGCCGCGACGCGCGCGCCGACGACTGCCGCATCCGTCAGGCTGCGATCAAGTACTCCGTTCCCTATCTCACGACGATCGCCGCCGCGTCCGCCGCGGCCGAAGGCATCGCCGCGGCGATGAAGGGCAAGGGCGAAGTGCGCTCGCTCCAGGAGTATCACGCGACTGTCAGGTAAAGGGCGGACGGAAATGAAGCGGTTGCTGCTGACTCTGCCGATGGCGTTGTTCCTGACGGGGTGCTTCACCGCTTCACAGCCGCGGGAAGCGCGGGAGTGGACCGTCGAGTTCGATCGCGCTTCCCTCTCCGGACGGCGGCAGCCGCGCTTCGGGGTGTGCCGCGTTCTGCAGACGGCGGTCCGTGCGCCGTACGATTCGAAACCGATCGCGGTGCTTCGCGCCGACGGATCGATGGCGTTTGATCCCTACAACCGTTTTTCCGCCGCGCCTGCGGCGCTGCTGGGCGCGGCCGCGCTCGATGCGTTGAACGCCTGCGGGGATTTCGAGGCGGTTCTCGATTCCGTCTCTTCGGTCCGCAGCGACGTCGATCTGGAAATGACCGCCACCCGGCTTGTGCTCGACTGCACGGAAGCGGGGGCGCGCAGGGCCAAGGTCGAGTTGACGCTTTCCATGCTCGAGCGCCGCGAATTCGTCAAGACCGTGAATGCTTCGGGAGAGGCTTTTGCCGACGACGGCAACTACACCAAGGCGTTTTCCGCCGCTTTTTCCGCGGCCGTGTCGGATTGCATCCGGCGTTTGTAGTTCCGTTCCGCGCATGAAATCCCGCAAATATCAGGAGATTCATGATGCGCTCGCCTCTGAAATCCAGAAAGGCGTGTACGATGCGGACGGGACGCTGCCGGGCGAAAACGTCATCGCCGGCCGGTTTTCGACGGCGCGTGAAACGGTGCGCAAGGCGCTGGCGATGCTGGCGCACGAGGGATTCGTCACGCGGAAGATGGGCGCCGGCACGTATGTGGCAAAGCGTGCGCGCAGGCGGACCGGCGAGTTCGGGCTTCTGATGCCGGATGTCTCCTCCGCGCGCATATTCCGCGATTTCGTGACTGAAATCAGGCGCCTTGCGCGGCGCAACGGCTATGAAGTGGTCGTTGATGAATTCATGGAGGAATCGGCCGAAGCGGCGGCCGTGCGGGTGCGCAGAATCGCCCGCGGGATGGTGGTGCGCAATGTCGAAGGCGTGGTTTTCAGGCCGTTTGTCGATGAGCGTCTGGCGGATGCCAACATGGAGGTCGTGCGGATTTTCAAGAACGCCGGGATGCCGGTGGTGCTGCTTGACGCTGATGTCGTCGAGTCCCCGAAACGCAGCGAATGCGATTTGGTGGCGATTGACAACGTTTCGGCAGGCAGGCGTGTCGCGGAGCATCTTATCGCGCGCGGGTACCGCAGGATCGCTTTTCTGATGCAGGGCGGGGCTTTCCGGAGCAACATCAACTGGCGCAACCGTTTTTTCGGAGTGGCCGGCGAATCCGCCCTGCGGGGGATCACGGAGGCGGTGACTCCGCTTTATTTCGAACCCGGCGACATCGCGCGTCTGCGCAGGCTGTGCCGTTCGCGTTTCCGGCCGCAGGCCATCGTGTGCGGCAACGACGAGACGGCGGTTCTGCTGATGGAGTCGCTCAGGACGCTCGGCAAACGCATTCCGCACGACATCGCCGTCGTGGGTTTCGACGATGTCGACATCGCCGCGTGCACCGTCCCCGCGCTGACGACGGTGCGTCAGCCTTCCCGCGACATAGCGCGGGCGGCTCTCAGGACGCTTCTGGGGCGCATCGCCCGCCCGAACGACGATCCCCGCGAAGTTCTCGTCAACGCTCCTCTCGTCGTCCGCTCTTCGACTTGAGGCGGACGGTACGGTTCCGCCGGTTCCGGAATCGCCGAACCTGTCTATACATGTATTGCGGCGAAAAATGATATCGTGTAAAATTGCGCCGTTCCCCGGCAACCGGAACCGGGACGGAGATCAGAGCGCGCCGAAGCGCGCGCCGGCAGTTTGAAGACACGTTTCACAGACAAAGGAAGGGATAGACCATGACAATTGAAAAAACATCCGACGGAAGGCGCGCGGCGACGCCGAGACGCGGTGCTTTGTCCGGCGCGTGCAGGGCGGCGGTTTTTCTATCTGCCGTTACGGGTGCGGTCTGCGCCGCCGCTTTTGCGCAGGATGTCCCGACGGTGATGAACATCGTCAACTTCGTGCGGGGAAGCGACCCTCGTCATCCCGAGCGCGATCTGCTCGAGCCTCTGCGTGGGGAAATCGCCCTGAACACGAAGTACCGTCTGCCGAACACCATCCTTCTTCAGTACGATGCGCTTCTGCGCGGCGACATCGTGCAGGCGGCCAAAGAAGCCGAGCGGGACAGGACGGAATATGGGGTTTGGATGGAGATGTGCCGGCAGCTGATCGAGAAAGTTGGCATAAGCTGGCGGGGCCGTCCCGGATGGGACTGGGAATGGTTCGTAAATCCCGGTCTGCCGATGGGCTACGAGCCGGAGGAGCGCGAACGGATATGCGACGAGGTGTTCCGGCTGTTCAGGGACACGTTCGGATACTATCCGAAATCAGTCGGCGGCTGGCTGCTGGACGCGCACACGATGCGGTACCTGACGACGAAGTACGGCGTGGACGCCTTCTGCATCTGCCGCGAACAGGACTCGACCGACGCCTACGGGCTGCGCGGCGGCTACGCCAACGGCGCCTACTATCCTTCGCGGAAAGACGCGCTTTCGGCGGCGGTGGACATGGCGAACGCGATCAGGACGCCGGTGTTCCGCATGCTGACTCCGGATCCCATCTACAACTACGGTCCGGGGTGGAACGAGCGCGGGCTGATGCGAAGTCCGCTCCCCTCTGTCGGCACGATCGAGCCCGGCTGCCCCGCGGGGCAGCGTCCCGACATCGTGGACTGGTTCTTCCGGGTCTATACGGGACCAGCGCGGCTGGGGTTCAGCTACATGCAGACGGGGCAGGAGAACAGCTTCGGCTGGGCCGCCATATCGAAAGGCCTGCCGAATCAGATGAAGATCATCTCCGAACTCGCGGCGGACGGGCGGATCAAGGTGATGACGCTCGGTGAAACGGGGCGCTGGTTCAAGTCGAGATATTCCGAAAACGTTCCGCAGACGCTTGTCGCGCTGGAGGACTGGTCGGGCAACGGCTACAAGAGCGTATGGTATTCGTCGAAACGCTACCGCATGAACCTTTTCTTCGACGGCAGGCGCGTCTGTTTCCGCGACATCCACAAGTTCTGCGACGATCACCGCGAGACGTATCTTGAAAAGGCGTGCGCGAAGTGGTGCTGCAACTATTCCACTCCGCCGGTGGTGGACGGGTTTCAGCTGGCCGGAGACGGCGAAAGCGGCATGGCGGACTTCAAAGGGGAGTTCTGCAGCTTCGACGCGGAATCGGCCGACGACAGAACGTTGCGCGTCACGGCCGCGCGGACGGACGGCTCGAAACTGGTTCTGGTGTTCCGCGAGGATGCGATCGACATGGATCTCGGAGATGCTTCGTTCCTGAGGTTTCGCGGCGGCGGCCCGTTCTTCGAAAGTCTCGAATTTCCGCCGGGAAGGATCGACATGGAATTCGAAGGGGTGAAATATTCCGTTTCCTACGACGGCAACCTCAAGCCGTCGCTCAAGGGATGGACGCTTTTCCCGATCCGCGGCAGGGCGAGGCTGTCGTTCGGCCGGGAATAAGAATCAAGGTTTTTCGGCTGGCGTCGACCGGCGCAACGACACACCTGTCTATACAGGTATTGCGGTGGAAAACGGTATCGTGTAAAATTGAACCGTTATCCGACAACAGGGGAGCAGATCGCATGAGAATGGTAAAGGACAAACAGATTCTGATGGCGGCCGACTTCGCCGGCTATCCGCTCAAGGAGGCTGTCAGGGTCTATCTTGAAAAGAAGGGGTGGACGGTGGAGGATATCGGCGTCAGGAACGGCTCCGATCCCGATGACGCCGAGCTTATGTTCCACCGCATCGGGCTTCGCGTCGGTTCGATGATAACCGAAAAAGAGTTCGAGCGCGCGCTCGTTTTCTGCGGCACCGGAATGGGGATCCATATCGCGGCGTCGAAGTGCCCGGGCGTGCACGCCGGCGTCGTGGAGTCGGTTCCCGCCGCATTCCGCGCCATAACCGGCAACGGCGTGAACGTGCTCGCGATGGGCGCGTTCTACGTGACGCCGGAACTCGGCAAGCAGTGCGCGGACGCCTTCCTCTACAACGACTTCGGCTACGGCTGGGAATGGTGGCCCGACTTCGACAGGTTCCATCAGATCGCCATCGACGAACTCGACGCCTTCGACTACGAAGAGTACAAGGCTAACGGATTCAGGGTGAAGCGTCTCGGCGACTGCAGCTGCGAACTTTACGACAGGCCGGAGGGGCTTTCGCCCGTTCCGCTCATGTGCAGACGGTGACGGAGGGGGATCATGGGGGCGATGTTTTTTTCTGTTGTTCTGGCGGCGGCGGTTCTTCCGGTCCGCCCGCTGCAGGTCAGCCGTGAAATGCCGGTGCGGACGGTCAAAAACGGATTGGGGCATACGGTTCATGATTTCGGCAGGGACGGCTTCGGGTGGCTGGAGATCAACGCCGCGGCCACGGGAACGTGCTTTCTCGTCTACGGGGAAAAACTCGGTTCCGACGACGTCGTCGACAGGTATCTGCCGCGGAATGTGCGGGTCGCCGCGGTCCGTTGGAATATCGAGCGCACCGGTTGGCAGCGCGTTCCTTTCGCGCCCGATATCCGCAATCTGTTTCCGGCCGGCGACGTCCAGCCCATCGACATCACTTCGCGGTTCGGCATAGTCGCCCCGTTTCGCGCCGTCGAGACCGTCTCCGCGCCGTTCCCTCTCGATGAATCGTCTTACCGCCGCTGCCGTCTGGCGTATCCGCTCGACATGACCGAGTCGTCGTTCACCTGCAGCGACAGACGCCTCTGCACGGTATGGGAATTCTGCAAATATTCGCTGTGGTCGACGTCGTTCACCGGCTACATCGTGGACGGCGACCGCGAGCGGATACCTTATGAGGCCGATACGTATTCGACGCAGATGGCGCTTTACGGCATATGTTCGGATTACGCCTACGCCCGCAGGACGGTCGAATATCTTTATTCGCACCCCACCTGGCCGACGGAATTCAAGCAGAGCTCCATCATGAGCGCCTGGGCCGACTGGATGTACACGGGTGACCTGTCCTCCGTGCGCCGGCATTACGATGTTCTGAAAAACGAGAAACTTCTGATGAAGGCCGCGCGCGAGACGGACGGACTCCTCGTTACCGGCGGCGGCCCGTTCGCCGGCACCTCCCGCACGAACGAGTTCGGATATGCCGATATAGTCGATTGGCCGGCGAGCGAAAGGGACGGTTTCGAATTCCGCCCGGTGAACGCGGTCGTGAACGCCTTTCATTTCCGCAATCTCGGTGAGATGGCCGATATCGCCTCCGCGCTCGGAAAGACCGCGGACGCGGAGATGTTCCGTTCGCGCGCCGCGCTGGTGAAGCGCTCCTACGTCCGGACTTTCTTCAATCCGGCGTCCGGGCTGTTTACGGACGGAGAAGGCTCATCCCATTCGTCGATCCACGTCAACGCCGCCGCGCTCGCTTTCGGGCTCGCCCCGGAAGGTTCGCGCGCGGAAATCGCAAAGTGGCTGGTCGGCCGCGGCATGGCGTGCAGCGTCTACTTCTCCAACTATCTGCTTCGGGCGCTGTTCGAGAACGGCCGCGGGAAAGAGGCGATCGCCCTGATGACGGCCGAGCACGACAGGAGTTGGCTCGGAATGCTTGCGCAGGGCGCCACGATGACGATGGAGAGCTGGAACGCGGAAGTGAAGCCCAATCTCGACTGGAATCATTCGTGGGCGGCGGTTCCCGCCGGGATGGCGGCGCGGTACATCTGCGGCGTCCGGCCGCTTGAGCCGGGCTTCGCAAAGATACTCGTCCGTCCGGAAACCGGAGATTTGACGGAGATATCGGCCAAAATTCCCACCGCCAGGGGACCTGTGATGTTCGACTGCAAAGACGGCGTTCTCACGCTCGATCTTCCCGCGCCCGCGAAAGTGATATGGCGCGGCAGGGAAACGCATTGCGGTAAAGGAAGGTCGGTATTGAAGTGATGGCTGTGAGCGGCCCCGGTCGCGTTTGATTTCAGGCAGCAACCTCTGCAAGGAAAGGAAAATGAAAATGAAAATGTTCTTTTCAATCGCCGCGATGTGCGCATTGTCCGCGTCGCTGTCATACGGCGGGATGCAGATTTCCGCCGACGGAAACGCTTCGGTGCGTTATGTCGGCGAAGATACCGTGATAGTATGGGAGCGGGACGGATCGTTCACTGTGGACGGAGAGGGTGTTTTGGAAATGCTTGTTGTCGGCGGCGGCGGCGGAGGCGGAGGCGCCG
>JAFVZE010000061.1 GCA_017508315.1 Kiritimatiellia bacterium
CATCGCGCCCGTCAAGCGCGGCGGCAACGGCTTCAAGGCCGCGACGCTCCTCTTCGGGCGTAAGAAGTTTTATCGCCTCCGCGGCCGGCGGCCAGATTACGCCTTTCGCTCCGGCGTCAGCGACAAAACGCGCCTCTTTCGCCAGCGTCCGGCAATCAAGCTCGCCCGTTTGAGTGTACGGAGTACAGAGAAGCGGGAACGGTCCGCCGATCTCGACGGCGGCGGCAAGCAGCAGCGCGGCGAACATCAGGCGACCTCCCAACCCTTGCGGTAGCCGTGACGCGCGCGGGCGTTGGCAAGTGCGCTGTCGGTCTTGACGCCGTCGAACCTGTAAGTTCCCTTTCCGGCGAACGCAAGCATATTGGCAAGCATCAGCGTCTTGGCAAGCGGAACGGAATAATCAAGGCCGGTATTGACGTCCCATGCTCTGCCGCGCACGGCCGAGAGGAATTCGGCGATGATTTTCACCTCTTCCGTTTCAAGCGTCGCGTTGTCCGGAACAGGGATATCGGCGATCTTTCCTCCTTCAGGGAAGAACCTCAGCGTCCGGTGGAACTCTTCGTAGATCATTCCCTTCGTACCGACGAACACAGTTCCGAACGCCGGGATCGGTTTCTTTACGCCCCACTTCTTCTCAAGCTCGAGAAGCTCGGCCGGGAAATTGGTATGCTCACGCTTATAGACACGGTTGTACCAGCCGCTCATATACTTGGAGCTGATTTCCACACCGTCTGCGATGCCGTCGTTCCAGTGAAGAACTATATCTCCCCAGCCTTCGCGCGCAGGAATATGAAAATCCATCGTGCCGCGCGCGTTCCATGCGCCGGGGCAGCCCCACTTCACATCCTTGACGACGATTTTCGAGGGCGTCACCTTCCACATGTCCATGGCCTGATACGGCGCATCGAGAACGTGCGTGCCCATATTGCCGATCGAACCGTTGCCGTAGTCTATCCAGCTGTGCCAGTCATGCGGATGGAGCCCCACCCGCCCGTCCTCTTCACCGTAAGGCTCGCAGACCGGCGAGCCGCCGCACCACAAATCCCAATCGATTCCTTCCGGCACGGGAATGGTGTGCGGACGGCGCAGCATCGTATTCGGGCGGTCGGAAAAGCTGAACACCTCCGTCACTTCGCCGATCACGCCATCTTTCAGGTATTTCTCCAAAAGCGGACGGTGGGAGATGTTATGCCCTTTGTTGCCCACGCGCACGACGACGCCGTGCCTCTTCGCCTCGGACTCTATGAGCAGCACCTCCTCCATCGTGTGGGCGAGCGGCTTTTCGACAAACGCGGCGATGCCGCACCGGATCGCCATCAGCGCGGGGAGCGCGTGATGATGGTTTGGGGTGGCGATAAAAACGGCATCGAGCGTTTCGCCCATCTCCTCGAACATGACGCGATAGTCGGCATAGGTCTTCGCCGCGTCGATCGCAGCGCGACCCCATTTCTTCGAACATACCTTTTTAAGTTCCGCAAGCGCGTTTGCATCCGGTTCGCAGAGAGCGGCAACCTCGCACCCGCCGACGGCGCCGGCACGGTTGAGAAGCGTCCGGCCCCAGCTGCCGCAGCCGATGATCGCAATGCGCATCGGAGCGCCCGAGGCGAGCTGCGCTGCGCGGCTGCGTCCAAATCCGGCACAGCCGATATTGAAAAGAAACGCCCCGGCGGCAGAGCCGGTAAGAAATTCACGTCTGTTAAGCGTAGCCATCAGAAAATCTCCTTATTGATATTATTGATGTCGGCAACTGCCGTTCTTTATGAGAAGGCAATAGAATTATCGCAAAAAACCCATAGAAATAATAGCACAAAGCAAATAAAAAAGTGTATAATTCGATTATGACCTATCGAACACGATACACAAAGAAAACTTTGTCGCGCGAAGAGGCCGAACGGTTGCGCAACGATTTTCTCCATGCGGCCGGACCGTCCATGCAGCTCATGATCGAGATGATGGAAACTCTTCCCAACGTAGCCTTCACGGTAAAAAACGCCGACGGGCGCATAGTGCACACCAACCGCTACAATATCAACGTTTCCGGCTGGAGGTCGCTCGACGATGTGATGGGCTACACATCGGAGGAACTCTATCCGCCCGATCAGGCTGCGGTCTACGCCGGACGCGACCGCGAAGTGATGGAAACCGGCGAGCCGATCGTCGAGCGCATCTACGGTTTTGTCGCCGACCGCTCCACGAATCTCAACTGCGTGACGGTAAGACCAGTCAACGATGGAAAGGGACGGCGCATCGGCACTGCGACGGTCTATTACCGCGCCCAGCAGAAAATGCAGATAGTGAACTGGTATGATCCGATCCGGCGTTCGGTAGTCTATCTCAACGAACATTACCAGGAAAACGTAACCGTCGAACAGCTTGCCGAAATCGCGCATTATTCCGTCGCTCAGTTCCGCAAGCTATTCTACGCGCTTACCCGCCAATCGCCGTCGCAGTACATCACAAACGTGCGGATCAATGTGGCGAAGACGCTCCTGTCGACAACCGACCGGCGCATCTGCGACATCGCCGCGGACACGGGATTTTTCGACCACTCGCATTTCATCCGCACGTTCCGCCGGGCCACGGGACTTACCCCGGCAAAATACCGCAAACAGCACATGACATAAAAAGGATACTGATTTTCAATCAAGGGTTTCCGGATCGATCTCGATACCGTTGAGATTGCGCACGTTCAGAATGTAGCGGGCCTTGTCGAAAGCCGTGGCGCGCGAACAGGTGTGCAGAATCCCGTGCGATTCATCGAGGTTTCCGAGGTCTGTCCCCAAAATTACTTCCCCACTTCCCTATATGTATGTCTGGGAAAGTGGGGAAGCGGGGAATGAGATGGTGACGAGAAATTACTTCAGCTTTTCAAGCATCTTGAGCATCTCCGAGCAAGCCTCTTCGACAACCTCGCGATTTTTGGGATCGACTACATCCCAATCCATGTCCCTGGGCGTAAGTTGCCCGACGATGCGCTTGGCGATCTTCATCGCCTCCTCCTTAGCTCCGCGATCCGAAAGCATCGAGAGATACTCGAAATCCTGAATACTCTCGCGCATCGCCTCGCTCTGCTTGGCGGGCGTTACATCGTCAAGCCCGTTGAAATATGGCGAATAATCGGTTCCTCCCTGGTAACTGCACCAGCTGCCGCGCTTGCCGCCATGTCCGAGCGCCCAGTAGAAAGTCCCCTTGCCGCCTGCGAGAAACGCCCGCCACGGCTGCAACCGGTAGTAAGCGAGCGGATCGAACGTACGAGCCGACGCAAACGCCGAATAGAGCCAAATTTCCTTGCCCTTCAAATACGGCTTCATCGCCGCGGGCACCGTGTGCGGACAGATGATATCGCAATACGTCCAGAAATCCTGGGGAATTTTAGGAAGATTGTCCACTTTGAAAATCGGATCGGTATAAGTTGCAAACTGCTTGATGCCGGATGACTTTATCCCCTTGAAATATTCCATCGAAATGGTCGCCGCCTCCACGCTTGTAGGCTCGTCAACCGTCAAGAGGACTATCCGCTTGTCGGCACAGCCGTTCTTGACCGCATACTCGCCCCAAGCGGTGAAAAATTCCTTCATCATCGTCTTGCAACGTTCCGTCCCGAGTTTTTCGCCGAAAAATTTCTTGTTGCCTCCGAAAAACACGCAGTAATTGCGAGCGAAAGGATGCATCTTTTGGGTCCACTCGTCCCATTGACTGAAATCAAGTTTCGAAACGAGCTTGCCTTCCTTGTCGAACTTGACATTTTTAGGAACCACTCCGCCCATCGCCCAAGGAGAGTCGATGTACATCTCGCGGTGCAGCTCAAGCTTGGATGCGAGATTCTTTGATTTGTAATGCCCTGAACCGGGATTGAGATAATCCCAGCCGCCCGCGTGGCAGCGGGGCGTTGCCGGAAAATCGAGATCGTAGACCCTTACCTCGATCGGCCACGAAAGCGTCGCGCCCGTCGAAAGCTTCGCCTTTACCGTACCCTTGCGCAACCCAGCCGCGCCAGTAGGACGGCGCACGGAAATCCACGCCTGCTTGGAAGTTCCCGCCGGGATGGAAAACTTGACCTTATCGCCTTCGCCCTTGACGAGCGCTCCGGAAACACAGCGGAACCAGGCCATGTCGGTGAAAACGACATCGCGGCAGTCAAACGGAGTGTCCGAGCTGAATCCGGTAACGGAAACTTCGCATTCAATCGGAGCGTCCGTCGGATTTAAAACATTGATAGCCGTCGAACGTGTCTCGCCGCGCATCATCTCCACGCGAAGAGGTTTTTTGTCCAAGGCCGACTTCGCGGGCACGGCAATAGGATCAAGATTGTCCCAATGGGAATTTTTCCACATGACCGGCGAGGTGTATCCGGCCTTGCGCAGATTCTTCGCGTTCCATGCGAAAATTTCGCGGTGAAGATCGTTGAGCGGAACGATCGTTTTGAAGTCTTCCGGCAATTCGCGCAAATCGAGCTTTGAAATCCTGTCGGAAATCGACGCGTCCGCGCCGGCTCCGACGCGCTCGGCATCACGCCGGATTCGATTGCGCCAACGGATGATCCGCCCGAACGTGCGCGGCGATGTCGTCGAATCGATCGGCATGGGCTGCTTCAAAAGACTGTCATCGCCCTTGTAGATTTCGATCTCGTCGCAGAACGTGCAGCTACGCTGCTGCGCGACAAACTTCACGTACCGGCCGTGGCAATACATGTCATCCACCCAAGCGCGGTATGTGCCGTACACGGTCGGCGGCGGCATCACCCGCAACGATGTCGCACGAGAAAGCAAGTCGCCGGCGAAATGCCAATTTTCCTTGTCGAGACTGACGTAAACATGAATAGCCTGCGGAAACTGCACCCCCGCCGTACCGAAAGCCGTATTGTACGAAAAGCCGCGAATCGGCATGTCTTTACCGAGATCGACAGTCATTGAAAGCGGCGTCGCGCCAAAGCTCATCCAACCGATGGCGCCTTTCTGCATCCAAAAGTAACCTTTGACGTATTCGCCGTCGGTGAGCTGGTATTTGTCGTCACTGTCGGTACAGTGAACGTAAAAAGGCTCTCGATACTTGAACTCCACCACCTTCCCGAGCGCGATGTTTTCAAGATGCTTGGTCTCCCCGTCAGGCGCACCCTTCCAAACCTCGCCCTTCGCCCAACGCTCTTCCTTCGTTTCGCCGACAGCCGACAGCCCAACCGCAACAACCGCGGCCGTCA
>JAFVZE010000062.1 GCA_017508315.1 Kiritimatiellia bacterium
AATCGGTTCGCACCGAAAGGACCGTTTCGCCGGGAGATGCCTCAGGAAGGATGGATGCCTCCGATGAGGATTCGCCGCTCGGTTTCAAAATGGGCGTTGGATACGATTTCTATGATGACGGACGCTTTTCGGTAGGGATAGATCTGAAGTTCGCCGCGTTCTGGGACATGGAATCGGCCGTGTCCGGTTCTGCCGGCGGCGGAACGGTGCGGGTAAAGACGGACAAGGATTATTTCCTTTTTGAGAACGGCCCCTATCCGAATGATACGGACTTTTCGTATTCGCTCCCGAATGCGGATCCATACCTCCCTTACCGTGAAGCGATATCGGATACGACGGCCGCTCTTCCGTCAAGCGCCATCCGCGCAATGGTGACGAGTGATTTGTATCAACTCGGTGTCGGGCCGCGCTTTGGCTGGCATGTCTGCAATTGGCTTGACGTATACGCCGGAGTGTCGGCGCTTTGCAATATCGCGTCTGTCGATTTTGACGTGAACGGACGCGGAGAATCCGCGACCGAATGCCGGTTCGGCGTAGGGACGGATATGGGGCTTGCCGCATGGCTTACGGAGAATATCGGCCTCTATGCGGAAGTCGGCTATGAATGGATAGACGAGCCGACGGTCAAGAATGGCGGAATGTCGGCGAAGATGGATTATTCAAGCCTTATCGTGAGTACGGGTTTGATTGTCAGATTCTGATATGGTGTCTACGGAAAATCGTGGGGACAGGCCCCGAAAACCTTAGAATTTTCCGCGATTTTTGGCTTTGATTTGGCTTAGCGGCAGTTGCGGCGCAGCCCGACCCCGCTAACTGCAAACCGTTACCTCTAAAACCCCACAGTCTTTTTGAAATAGAGCACAGTATGTATCTTTGTGGCTGAAATATTTTCAGCTTTTAATGCCATTGTTCAGCCTCGATTTTAAAGGACAGGGATATTCCGGTGGATAAAATGAATGTAAATTTGATACAATTGCGCCATGAGATTAAGGAAGGTCGTAAACGCTCTGCCGACGCTCTCGCTTTTTGCGTGGGGAGCGGTGAGGGCGTTTCCGACTTCGGAAGAAAAGGGCGAGATAATTGCATCTCAAAGAGAAGAAGCGGCAATTAACGCCGCTTTGGGGCAGATGATGACCGACGCCGTCGGCGGAGAGGATAATAGCGATATAGAAGCATCGCCGCTCATCGCCGATGAAGATTTTAAGCGCGGCTTTGTATTGACGCAGACCCTCACCAACGAGGTGCATGATTTTTCCGCGCCCGATGGAGCGATCGTCTGCGAGAATTGGCGCTTGCGGGGCGCCAATGAGGATGCGTTCGCACTTGCCGCCACCGATGATGCGCCATGGATGTTCCCGTTTGGCACTTCCGTGTTCAGTCGGGTAAGAGTGTATTCGTCGGGTGTCGTCAAGCCTTTAGGCGCGGATAATGCGGTTGAAGTCTTCAAAGCGAATCTTGGGATTGTGCCGGAAGCGAATTGGGGGAGGATAGTCAGTAGTCAGGAGTCAGTAGTCAGTAGTCAGGGGCTGGAACTAACCCCTAACCCCTATCCCCTAACTCCTCTTTCATCTCTCTTTTGGCATTATCTTACCTCATCTAATTCGCTCCAGCTTACTTGGCAGAATGTGCTTTTTGAGCGTGAAGCGAATTTGCCTATTTCTTTTCAAGTCGAATTTTTCGAAAACGGCGATTTCACCTGTCGCTATGATCTTTCATCAATTTCTTCCCTCTTCCCCGTTTCCTCTTCCCCGTTCCCCTCATCCCTTGTCTTCCGCCGCCTCAATCCAGCTGACGCTCCGGGAGGTGACTTCGATGGCGACGGCCTAAGTGTTGAAGATGAGCTTTTCATTCACAATACCGATCCTTACAACCGCGACAGCGACTATGACGGACTCGGAGACCGGGAGGAGCTTTTTGTCTGCAATACCGATCCTTGCAATCCGCATACATTAAGCGATATTTACAGCGACGGCCTTGCGCAGAAAATAGGCGACCTTGATCCGTTTTCATGTCCTGAAGGCTCGACCAACAGCGTTCTTGAACACGTTTTTTATTCAGGAACTACCAACGGCGTATTCTCTTATCCTCAATCGTCCGATTCAACGGCGGTACTTAAAATCTCCGTCGCCGGTTCCGGCTCTGGCGATCTGATTGTCGGCGAGCGCGTCGTACCGCTTCTGCCGCGTCCGCTTATTGCGCGCTCCGCTCCGCCGCCGTCGGAACTTTTGCTTGCCGTTCCCAAAGGAAAGACCCTGCCGTTGAAAACGCGAGGCGATGCGGGGCTTGATATAACGCTTGATTCAAGCGATTTCGCGTTTGGAGTTCTTCCGTCCGGCAATCGCGGCGGATGGATAAATTTCCCGATAACCAAAGCAACGACTCCATGCATTCATGATTTCAACGCCCGCAAAAAGGCGGTTTCACTGCCGGCAGGGGAAGATGCCGATGAACTTACCTGTACATGGCAGGGCGGCGAAAAGGTTGAAGCGGAAAATCATCCGCCGCGCTCCGCCGAGATTACCGGTGTATTCAATCCGAAAGATGACGCTAATCTCACTTATACGCTCGGTCATCCGAAATACCTCTTCGGAGAAACCGTTTACACACAAACCGTCCGCTTCTGTCCGAAACCGCCGGATCCGGAAGAAGGGGAAGACGGTTCTTTCGGAAATTGGGGAAATACATCTGACGATGAAGAGGAAAGATGCTGGAACTGCGAACTTGGACTTTGTGATTCATCGTGCGAATGCGGTTGCGAAGGAAATTGCGCAGAAACCGGAGGCGATGAATATGATGATGCCGAGTTTGACGAACTCTGCCCGACGCATAATCTTCCATATGACGAATGCGCTCATTTTCACATATATGACTATACGAATGCCGTAGCGAGCGTTCAGCATCTTGGCGGAGTTATGTATATTCGCGAGCCTCTGGCATACGAAGAGATATATCTTGAAGTACCGAGCGAATACCGCAACTGCTGCGAGTGTCCAGATCATTGGACTAATTATGTGGGGGTAGCCTATCAGTCAAGCCGCTTAAGCCTTGTAGACATTAACGAGAATCCTTTTAAGTTGACCGATAAGTCCTGCATAGTGAAACTCGCCGGAATAAGCCCGAGTTCATCTGTCGGCGATGCCCGGCTTGCTTTCTCCCGCAACGGTGAAATATATCTAGAATACGCCAAAACCGTCCTTGGAGTTGCGATAAGCGCTCCTGGCCTTGAAAAATGCAATGCGCTAAACGAGAGCTTCGGCGTTCCGCTTACTATCTGCACAAACGTCGCGAGCGGGGCAGAACTAAATTTGATTGCCAATGTCAAACTGCCAACCGGCAATATCCATCTTGAACTTGCCGATGTGTCCGGCAAATTCGCGCTTTGGTATTACGATTCTGAAACAGGGGATTATCGTAAACTTCTTGATTCTCAGACGATGCCGCAAAAGACGCTTCCCTTTGCCGCGTGGAAAGAAATGATGAAGCGCTCGGGTTCAGCGCCTAATTTGCCTATCTACATAACCTCGGCGGAAAGCGGCACTGCAAAGCTCATCTTCCGCTACTGGGCGGTAATCGACGGCAAGTTCGTCCAGGACACCGCCGAGCAGCGGATAACTTCGGTGTTGCCGCCGCTTTTGCCGGATATGAATCTTGACGGACGGATGGATGCGCTTGATGTTATTGAGTATCTTGGAGGACGGCTTTTCAGATTTTGGACGAATGAAGATACTGTAAAAGGCGACTATGTCGGTCATAATCCCGATGTGACACTAAATGTCGCCGACAATGTCGTTAACGGGCGCTATGATCTTGTTAATCTTTTTGCGGCAAAACTCAACCTGAAGCCTTTTATTGACGCATGGGGATCGTCGGTGACTTTTGAATTATCCTCCTGCGCAGAGGATACGATGCGTTATTGTGCCGTTAATGTGGACCCGAATGAAGCGGGCAAAATCTATAAAGACGATACGTTTACGCGAAATGGCGGAATACCGCTTCACTCCGCGCCGCTGAACACAATTCAATACGACGGCATTTCAATCAATCCGTCGGAAGTCCTCGGTGAAGGAAATGCGCCGGGCGTTCTCGCCTTTGAAGCGGCGGAAGCGGGCGAGACTGTCACGCTTTGGGTCAAGGTTGCTGATGAAGTCGTCTATTCTTTCGAGATGCCGATATCCATTTCATCGGTCAAGGATATGTACAGTTGGATTGGTGTTAGACATTTGTCAGGTGGTGAAGATATTGCTCAAACTGCGTACCGTAAAATGTGGGAAAATGAAACCGTAAAATCATTGATATTTATTCATGGATATAATGTTGATGGAGAAGGAGCAAAAGAATGGGGAGATACTGTTTTCAAACGGCTTTGGCTTTCCGGGTTAAAGGCTGAATTTTATAATGTCAATTGGCGTGGTGATATTGGAACGAGTTTGAATTATCATCAGAATGCATCGAACGCATTTGTCGTGGCAAGTCAGCTTACCCCAATAATAAGGTCCATTTCCGGTGAAAAGGTTCTTATGGCGCATTCGCTTGGGAATATTGTAGCCTCATCTATGATACACGATTATGAACTTTCGGTATCACGATATATTATGTGCAATTCTGCCGTACCGGCGGAAGCGTATGATACAAGTGTGTCGCTTCGAGTTCCGCAATTGGTGCATCCGGATTGGGAGGAATATCCGGAGATCTCATGGTCTGCAAATTGGCACTCGCTTTTTGTTGATGATGAAAAGGACGACAGAAAGCATCTTGGTTGGAAAGGACGATTTTCCAAGGTTCTTCCTGTTGCTGTAAATTTCTATTCTACAGGCGATGAAGTGCTTGAACTCCTATCCGATAACAATGTGGGCATCCTTTCGGGTATAACGGATTCTTTCGCACATCATGCATGGCACAAGCAGGAACTTTTTAAGGGGCGAGGGATTGGCGTCGGCGCAGGTGCAACAGATTGGTCGGGTTGGAACATAGAAGAGAATTGGCTTGGAGTCAACAAGATTTCAGTCGAACAGGCATTAAGTATGAATAATGCGGATTTTAAGACAAACACGGTTTTCTATTGCTATCCATCAAGCATGAATGCTACGAATATTTCATTGCTTGTCAGAGGCGCACATTTGGCCCAGGGGATTCCTGCGTTGACTCCTGCAGCGGGTGTCACAAATTTGGGCGGTGATTTGATGGATGGTCGTATGGTGAATGTAAATGATAATTCAAATAGAGGAGTTATTCGTCCTAACGGATGGCCAATTAAGTCCAGTTATCCCAATCGTTGGTTGCATTCTGACATTAAGGATGTTTCCTATTTCTTCAACTTTAAGTTCTATGAAAAACTAATAGAGAAAGGTGGGTTGCGATGAAAAAAATTCTTGTATTATTTCTTTTCGCAAATTGTATTTTTTCATTGGTAGCGGCTAAAAAAAATCCGGAATATTCAAGAGCGCGAAAAAACGGAGCTGAGGCTAAAATCCTTTTGAATATTACTGATGATGCCGGAATGGGCGTATCAAATGTGTCAGTGCGTGTGTTTATGGGGATGAACTTCCGACCGAAAGGTTATTGGATTAACGGTGAAACAGAGGTTAATGGTCATTTTCTCATCCAAGGCGAGACTTGCGGCGATGAGATAGAAATATTTATTTCAAAGAATGGGTATTATGATTCGCATGAGAAGTTGTGCTTTGCGGAAATGGGTAAGGAACATAAGGTTGATAATGGTAAGTGGCAGCCTTATGGGGAGAAATACAACATGGTTATCCGAAAAATAAAAAAGCCTTATGCTATAGGGTTCGGAGGAAAATATATGTTTACTAAGAAACTGAACCAATGGATAGGATTTGATTTACAAAAGTATGATTTTGTCTATCCTTATGGGAAAGGCAAAATATCAGATTTTGAGTTAATGATAAATTGGGATGGGAAATGGCTTCCAGATTATACAGGAATGGGAGTAAATATACGTTTTGTTGCCCCTTTTTCCGGCTATTATGAAGTCCCTGTACAATCGGTAAGTAAATTAAAAGGACCTTATGTTGTCAGTGTAGAAAAAGAATATCGAAAGACGGCTCAATTTTTTGAAAAAGTAGTTAATTCTTTTGAAAGGATTCGAAAGCCATATGATCAAAATAAGTGTTGGGTGGTTAGAAGTAGGTGTAATGTTGACAAAGATGGAAATTTAACATCATCCAGTTACTCGGTGATACATAAAATAAGTTTTTGTGGTGAAATAAATGGAAGTGGTGGAGTTTGTGTAATCGGAGCATTTAATCCCACCCCAAACGATACTAACCTTGAGCCGAAGCGGTGAGGCCCCAAATTTCCCAAGGAATGGAATTGTGAATATTATTTACAATAAATCTCAATGCTATCAGTTTAGGGTAAGAACACGTTACGATGAAAAAGGCAATCTTAAGGATGCGGTGATTGCTGGGCTTATCCGTTGTGTAAAGGACCTTGCCCGTGGGAGTGTGCGCGAGAGGATGGAACTTTTGCCCTTAACGAGCATAGTTGTGAGGTAACGAGACGCTGGATTATGCAGGGCGCGTGGTTTGAAACTTTGTATGCAAAAACGATGAAAGGAGTAATAGCGTGAAAATGATGAAACTGATAGGGGCAGGTGTATCTTTGGACTGAATTCTCCTCCGATTGATTATCTGTCATCTTATATTTGCAATGCCAAGTTGTGGCATAGCATTGAGTTTCTTCATTGTCCAATGGAGTTGAAGATTGAGATATGGAGAGCGTTACCGTATAGACGAGAGGTTCAATTGACGATTCCTAATATCACAGACGGGAATCGTCGAGCCGCAGAGAAGGCAATTGAAATTTCAGAGCGCAGATTAGGCAAGAAGTACGATCTTTCAAATCGAATAATGAATTTTCCCGTCAGTACAAACAATGTCATCTATGTAGGAGACATAATGCTTCCGGATAAAATCAAGGATTGATATGTATCTGAAATCCATTTCCATAAGACTGAAGCTCTGCCTGTTTTGCTGTTTGGCGATTCAGTCGGTCTTCGGCAATATGCTTGTGTTTCGTGGCCTGTGCATGGTGAAAGGTCCTGTGGAAGGTGCCGACAGGAAGGGATATGCGATTGTCATGGAGAAGCTGGGGATGAGTGGTAAAATTATGATAAATCTTCAGATGCGGGGTTGAGATTTCAGGTAAATTTGACAAGTTTGTGAAATCTTTTCACGCTTCACATTTCAGAGACAGATTTCAGTTTCCGGCGAGCAGCATATAAAGCGCGGTTCCGGAAATGATGCTCAGAAGCGGATTTCCCCGCCACAGTTGGAGCGCCACCGTCAGCGCTCCGGCCGCATACGGGCTCAAGGTCCGCCATTCGAGAGTGCTGTACGAATATATCACGAGCGCCGCGATGATTACGGGCGAGATTACGCTTCCAAGTTTCTCTATCCATGCCGGCAGGGTTCTGGCTTTGCGGGAGAAAAGGATGAAGGGCAGCGCTCTGAGCGTGTAGGTGACGGCCCAGCCGACGGCGACGACTCCGAGCAGATATACGCTCCGGTCAGCGTCCATGCCCGAGAAATCCTTTGATCTGGTCGGTGAGAATAACGAGAAAAAGCGCGACCATCGCAAACTCGATCCCGTTCGTCGCCGCTTTGATCCGCTCCGGAGACAACGCCCGTTCCAGAGCGCAGACGGCGGCGCACCCGGCCGTGCAGCCCGCCACCCAGTAGAAATGGTTGAATGCGGAAAGTTTCAGGCAGTAGCTTTCGTGCCGCTTCCCGTCCTGCAGAGTGCAGGCGGTTTCGAGCGCGTAGTTCTCATCGGTGAGCATCTGGATGAGGTAGAGTTTTTTCGCAAGCGGGATGTTCTTCCATTTTCCGAGCATGGAGAAGCCGTAGAAAGCGTAGCGGAAATTGATGGCAAGAGTCAGCATCGCGACCGACGCGAGCGGGGCGCTCTGCGCGATGAGCGGCACGATCGCGAAACTTAAGGTTCCGGAGACGAAGGTCGCGGCGGTAAGAAATCCCCAGACGGGAGCAAAGGGAACGTCGGCTTTTGCCGCCATCAACACTCCCGCCGCGAAGCCCATCGTGGAATAGCCCATCAGGACCGGCAACGAATCGATAAACGCTTTTTTCAATATGGAAGAATCGTTTCTCATGCTGAATCATGTCAAAGTGCGTGAGATTATACCATAAATGCGCCTGTGGCGATATTCTGAATATTCTGCCGTCAATTTTGACAAATCGGGGTATATGTGATAAAATCCACCGCCGTACATTCGAAATTATGGAAAGAAGAAAATGAAAGAGATCAACGGAGAACTGACAGCCAAAGGACTCAAGGTGGCGATGGTGGTCAGTCGGTTCAACAGTTTTCTGACCGAACAGCTCGTGAAAGGGGCTGCGGATGCGTTCGTGCGGCTCGGCGGCACGGAGAAAGATCTGGTTCTGGTCCGTGTCCCCGGCGCGTACGAGATACCGCTTGCGGCTCAGAAACTCGCCGCGGGGAAGAAGGTTGACGCTGTCGTCGCGCTCGGCGCCGTGATCCAGGGCGATACGGCGCACGCGGGACTCATAAACGAAACCACCGCGCGCGCATTCTCGCAGATTTCGCTCGAGACGGGAGTTCCCGTCGCCGACGGTGTGGTGACGGCGGAGAACCTCGAGCAGGCCGTCGAACGCTGCGGAACCAAGCAGGGCAACAAAGGCTTCAGCGCCATGCAGGCGGCCATCGAAACGGTCAATGTCGTGCGTCAGCTCTGAACAGGCGGCAGTTCGAAACGAATTTCAAAATAAAAACAAAACAGGACAAAGCAACAATGAACGAAATCAAGAAAGTCGCATTTTTAACCGCCGGCGGGCTCGCGCCGTGTCTGAGTTCTTCGATCGGATTTCTGATCGACGAGTACAACCGCAAGGCGCCGAACGTGGAGATGATCGGCTACATCAACGGTTATATGGGTCTTCTGAAGGGCGAGTCGATTCCCGTCACGCCGGAGGTGCGCAAGAACGCGCTTGTGCTCACGAAGCACGGCGGCAGCCCCATCGGCAACAGCCGCGTCAAGCTTACGAACGTCAAGGACTGCGTCAAGCGCGGTCTCGTCAAGGAAGGCGAGGATCCGCTCAAGGTCGCGGCCGATCAGCTCGTCAGGGACGGTGTCGGGGTCCTCCACACCATCGGCGGCGACGACACCAACACGACCGCGGCAGATCTGGCGAAATATCTCGCCGAGAACAACTATCCGCTCATCGTCGTGGGTCTTCCCAAGACCATCGACAACGACGTCTATCCCATCAAGCAGTCGCTCGGCGCCTGGACCGCGGCCGAAGAGGGCGCCAAGTTCTTCATGAATGTCGTGAAGGAGAACTCCGCCAATCCGCGCGCGCTCACCGTGCACGAGGTCATGGGCCGCAACTGCGGCTGGCTCACCTACAAGACGGCGCAGTACTACCGCAAGATGCTCAAGCGCACGAAGTTCCTGCCCGAATTCAATCTCACGCTCGAGCGTCAGGATGTCCACGCGGTCTACGTGCCGGAATCCAAGATCAACTTCAAGGCCGAGGCCGCCCGTCTCCTGCCGATCATGGATAAGGTCGACAGCGTCAATATCTTCGTTTCCGAAGGCGCCGGCGTCAAGGACATCATCGCCGAGATGAAGAAGCGCGGCGAGGAGGTTCCGGTCGATGCGTTCGGCCATCCGCGTCTCGACAAGGTCAATGTCGGACAGTACGTCGCCAAGCGCTTCGGCGAACTTCTGAACGCCGAGAAGACGCAGGTGTTCAAGTCCGGTTACTTCGCCCGCGCAGCCGCGCCCAACAAGAAGGATCTGCGGCTCATCGAGAAGTGCGCGCGCAAGGCCGTCGAATGCGCCCTGGGCGGCATTTCCGGCGTCGTCGGGCCGGACGAGAAGGCCGGAGCGAAGATCCGTGCCTGCGAATTTCCGCGCATCAGAGGCGGCAAGCCGTTCAACGTGCGCAAGGGTTCGTTCCGCAAGATGCTCGCCGAGATCGGACAGCCCAATCCACGCAAGAAACGTACCGCGAAGTGACTCGTGCCGCCGTCCATGCGCTTCGGGGCGACCGGAGCGCGCGGACGGCCGGAACAGCACGCTCGTCGGCGGGAATGTTTTGGAGTGCAACTTGAAGGCAGGAGAAAAATGAACAGGAAAACAACAATCGGTGCCGTTCTGGCGTTGGTGATGATAACGCTCGGAGCCCGGGCTAATGCCGGAAACAAAACGTTGTACCACTATGTCGCGTACGAAGCGGCATTCTGGCCGAAGAATATGCCGGTCACCGTCGACAACTACTCCAAACTCCATCTCGAGTCTCTGGGGCGCGTTCCGTTCGACGTGCTGGTTTTCGCTCCCACGTTCGGATTCGGGTACATGGCCGCCAAGCTCGACAGCGCGACATATCCCAAAGGACAGCCCAACGCCCAGTCGAAGTGGCTTCAATCCTACAAAAACGGCATGCCGGAACTGGTGATGCGCGGCGGAGACCCGATCGCCGAGACGGTCAAGTGGTGCCGCAAAATGAAGCGCGAGGCGGTCGTGGCGATGCCGGTGAATCTGCTCGGTGCGCATTCCTACCGTCCGTCCAAGGAATATCCCGCGGGATCCTGGAACAACTATCTTTGGCCGGATTTCAAATCGCAGAATCAGGACTGCCTTATGGACCCCGACGGCAAGACCCCGGCTCCTTTCGCCAACAGGGTTTCCGTCGACTACTCCAACGCCAAGGTGCGCGACAAATTCACCGCCATCTGCGCGGAGATCGCCTCCAAATACGATATCGACGGTTTCATGGTCGATTTCATGATGAGTCCGCACCTGTTCCGTTCCGTCGCCCAGGGCGGCGAAGCGGCCCCCAAGGAACGCGAACTCATCACGCAGATGATGCTCAAGATCAAGGCCTCGTGCAAAGCCGCTTCCGCCCGTCTCGGGCACCCCGTGCGGCTGATGGCGCGGGTTCCCGATTCCATGGACTACAGCAAGGCCATCGGCATCGACCTTCCCGTCTGGTTCGAAACGAAGCTTCTTGACGAAGTCGTGCTCGGCGGTCAGTTCCAGCTCAACCGCTGGAATGTCTGCGGCGAGGCCGCGACCAAGGCCGGAATCCCGTTCTACGCTTCTTTCACGGTGAGCGGCATCTACGTCGGCAACGATTCCGGCTACACCGGCGACGACGAGCGTCTGCCGCGTCAGAGCGCGCCAACCTACCGCGCGCGCATTGCCGACGCGATTCTCTGCGGAGCGTCCGGATGCATGTACACGGCGGCCATGCATCACGAGCACGGAATCCCGCGCGGCGCGATAGTGCGCTTCGATCCGGAGGCGAACCTGAAGGGGGACAAGCGTTATTTCGTCTCCTACACCAACGATCGTTCTGCCAACGGTCCGCTGAAGAACGGGCGCGGCAAGCTCGCTCTGCAGTCGCTTCTCTCCGGCAGTCCGGTCGACCTGTCCAAGGGCGGAGCGAAGTACACGATCTACGTCTGGGACGATCTCGCGGCGCTCAAGCGCGCCGGCGAAAAGGTCGAGACGACGCTGATCACGGAGGCCTCCATCCCCAGCGGCATCGAAACCATCGTCATGTTCAACGGCAAGGAATACAAACCGTTCAAGAAGCGCGCCGGAACCCAGCTCTACAGCGTGCCGACGGAGTTCGTCAAGCGCGGCGCCAACGAGGTCATCGTAAAGTCCAAGGGCGCGAACCGCCGCGGCGGCAAGGCGAATCTCGGCAACATATCCGTAGAGGTCAAATTCAAGAAAGATCCGAAATAAGGAGGCCGGACCATGAGCGAAGAGAGAATTGAAGAAGAGGCCGCCGAATTCGAGGAAGTCGCCGAAATCTCCATGGAAGAACGCATGGAGGAGATTTCCGCGGCCTATGAGGAAGTGGGCTTCTTCGGACGGTTGGCGAAGATCTCCAAGGGCATCAAGATGCCCAAATCTTCCCGCGAGTACAAGGAGGCGCGCACCGAGATCCAGCGTCTCATCGCGCCGTTTCTGGCGATAATCTGCCCGGTTCTTTTTATCGTGGTGCTTTGCGTCATGACTGAAATAACCGGCAGGGCGAAGACCAAGATTGACGTTGAAATCGCCCGGGCGCAGGATGATGACGACGCTCTCGAGGAAGAGGTCCAGACCGAGGTCGAACAGCAGCAGCCGGAGGAGACGGAGATCGACATTACGATCGACACGCCCAACGACATGCCCACCCAGGTGACCGAGGTGGTCGCGCCTTCGCTTTCGGCGACGCCGACGGAGACGCTGCAGCGCGCCGATCCCAATTCGGTTTCTCTCGTCAAGTCGCCCGTGCAGATGAAGTCGATCTACGGACAGACGCGCAGCGCGGCTTCGCGAATGGAGGCGATGCGCCGCTACGGCGGCGATCCGCGTACGGAGGCGGCGGTCGTCAACGCTCTGCGCTGGCTCAAGACGATGCAGCGCCCCGACGGCAGCTGGTCCGGCACGACCGGCGCCGACGGACAGAATCTTACGGGGCTCGTCATCCTCACCTTCCTCGCGCACGGCGAAAAGAGCGGTGCGGGCACTGAGTTCGGAGAATGCGTGATGAACGGGCTTGAATGGCTGATGAGCCGCAAGGAGCGTCTGGACCCCGTCGGCACCCACGCGCTTGCCGAGGCCTATGGCTTCCTGAAGAATCCCAATCTCAAGCAGGGGGCGACCGATGCCGTGCGCATAATGTCCGAGCGTCTGGCCAACACCACCTGGGGACCGGCTGACGACAAGGGCATCAACACGCGCCCGATGCTTCTGCGCATGGCGTTCCAGACGATGGCGCTCAGGTCGGCAAAACTGAGCGGAATCGAACCCAAGGGCATCAATGTCGCGCTCGCCAAGCTCAAAGACGGCTTCCTTATCCAGGGTAACAAGAAAACCGGCGGATTTTCGAGCGACTACTACGGACCTCCCCGCGCCAACTACCGCCGCACGGGCATCTGGCATTCGATGGTGGGCGTTGTGGGGCTGCAGTATCTCGGGTTCGGAACGCTGCCGATCGTCGAGAAGACGATGCGCATTCTCGACGACGACTGGGAACTGCCGACGCTCGGAAGTATCGACAGTTCCTGCTGTCCGGTGCGCGGCAACTATTGGGCGACGATGGTGTTCTTCAACGGCGGCGGAAAACGCTGGCAGAACTGGAACCGCCATATGATCGACGCCTACTACAACGGTCAGACGGTGTTGAAGAACGCCTACACCGATATACGCGGCAACGCCCGCGACATGGGCTACTGGAAGAGCGAGGATATGCACATCGGAACCCAGCCGACCGCGACGACCTGCTGGGTCGCCCAGCAGCTGATGGTCTACTACCGTTATCTGCCGACGTCTTCCAAGTCCGCATGGTCCACGCCCAAGGCGGAGCCGGAGAAAACCGACGAGCCGATCGGGGACGAGGTCGAAGTCGAGGTGGACATCTGATGAAAAGCGGCATCGAAAGGCTGCATGAGATAATGACCCGTTTGCGCGATCCGCAGACGGGTTGTCCTTGGGACAGGGAACAGACGCTCTCATCGCTCAAGCCGTGCGTTCTTGAAGAGGCGTATGAACTTCTGGCGGCGATGGACCGTCCCGAGGACGAAGCCAACCATATCGAGGAGCTTGGCGACGTTCTTCTGCAGGTGATGTTTCAGGCGGTCATGGCCGAGGAGGGGAAGCGCTTCACCTTCGACGATGTCGCCAATGCCGTCTCCGACAAACTTGTGCGCCGCCATCCGCATGTTTTCGGCGATGTCGACGCGAAAGATTCCGCGGCCGTTCTGCGCAACTGGGAGCGGATAAAGCAGCTTGAACACCGCAAGGAATCGCGTCACAGCGCGCTTGACGGCGTTCCGGCGGCGCTTCCCGCGCTCATCAAGGCGCAGCGGACGCAGGAGAAGGCCGCCCGTGTCGGATTCGACTGGAAGGACGCCGAAGGACCGCTTGAGAAAATATCCGAGGAGCTTGAAGAACTGAAAGCGGAGATGGCCGCGCGCAAAAGCGCGAGCCCCGCCGATTCCGAGCGCGTCAAGGAGGAACTGGGAGATCTCCTTTTCTCCGTCTGCAACCTCGCGCGTCATCTGAAAGTTGATTCCGAATCGGCGCTCGAAGGGACGACATCCAGATTCTCCCGCCGTTTCCGGGCGGTGGAGGCTGCGGCGAAATCCGCCGGAAGGGATATGAAGGACATGTCCCTCGACGAGATGGACGAGCTGTGGGAAACGGCCAAAAGAGCGTAATGCCGCACCGGCTGGAGCAAGCGCGTGAAAGTCGAAATCATAGAACCGCACGGATTGTGCGCGGGCGTCAATGCGGCGGTCGCCAAAGCGTTGTCGCTGAAAAACGTGTACTGCCTGCACGAGCTTGTGCACAACGAGATCGTGGTCGACGAGCTCAAGGCGCTCGGGTACCGTTTTGTCGACTCTCTCGAAGAGGTTCCCGAAGGCGAACGTGTGGTTTTCTCCGCCCACGGGGTTTCGCCGGACGTGCGCAGACTGGCGGAAAAGCGTTCGCTCAAGGTTGTCGACACCACCTGCCCGTTCGTCGCCAAGGTTCACCGTGCGGCGAAAGCGTTCGCCGGGAAAGGGCTTGATGTCGTCGTTATCGGGGATGGGCGTCACGTCGAGGTGAAGGGCATCGTCGGCGAGGTCGGGAAGGCTTCGGTCGTCGGGAGCGCGGAAGAGGCGGAGAAACTGCATCTTCCCGGAAAAACGGAAATCGCCGTCGTCTCGCAGACCACTTTCGACGCCGGAGAAGTCGGGAGGATTCTTGAGGTGCTCCGCCGGCGTTACCGCGTTGTTTCCACGGCGGAGGTCTGTACCGCCTCCAAAGACCGGCAGGAGGCGGTACGGAGGTTCGACGGCGACGCTCTGCTGGTGCTCGGCAGCGCCAATTCGTCCAATACGCGGCGGCTTTGCGAGGTCGCATCGTGCAGAACTTTTCGCGCCGGGACGATGGACGAGGTGCGCTCGCTCGATCTGCGCGGCGTGGAGCGGCTTGGAGTCACGAGCGGCGCTTCGACTCCGGAGCGCTTCTTCGACGAGGCGGTCAAGTTCCTGCGAAACGTCCCGAGGCATGTGGCGATAATCATGGACGGCAACGGGCGCTGGGCGACCGAGCGCGGCAAAAAGCGCGGCGAAGGGCACATCGCCGGAGCGAAGAAACTCGACGAGGTTCTCGGCTGGTGCGCGGAGCGCGGAATCCGCTATCTTACCGTCTACGCGTTTTCCACGGAGAACTGGAAGCGTCCGCGCGAAGAGGTCGACGGACTCATGAAGCTTTTCGCCAGGATGCTCAAATCGAAAACCGGGGATTTCGTCAGAAACCGGGTGCGTTTCCGGATGATCGGACGGCGCGGAGATCTCAGCCGTTCGCTTTTGAAGGAAGTTGAACGTTTGGAAAAACTGACGGCGTCGTTCGAGCGCGAATTCATCGCCGCGATTTCCTACGGCGGCCGGGCGGAGATTATCGACGCGGTCAACAGAGTGAAAGGGCCGGTCACGGAAGAGACCTTCAGAGAGTATCTTTACGCGCCGGATGTGCCGGATCCCGATCTCGTGATCCGAACGAGCGGCGAATTGCGGGTGAGCAATTTCCTTTTGTGGGAATCGGCGTACAGCGAGTATTATTTCACCGACGCGCTCTGGCCGGATTTCTCCGAAGCCGAGTTCGACCGGGCGCTGGAGTCGTATGCGCGGCGGAACCGCCGCAAAGGAGGAGTATGAGAAAGTTTTTTTCCGCCGCCGCCGTTTTCGCGCTTTTCGTCTCCGCCGCCGCCGGGACGACGAACACCGGCGCGAAGGTGATCTGTGAAGACGGAATGTGTTATCTGGCGGAAGACGCCGCCGCTCCGTCCGCGGTGGATGCCGTGTCCGTCAAACCCTCGCGTCTGGCGCACGGCTGCATGAAAGAGCGCGAGTTTCTCGATTTCCTTTCCGGCGGCGGTTCGGCTTTGCCGGTCGATTTTTCGTCGATGGGACCGGTGCTGGCCGTTCTCGCGGTGTTGCTCGGCGGGCTTGCCATGAATCTCACGCCGTGCGTTCTGCCGATGGTTCCGGTGACCTTGATGATAATCGGCAGATCGGCGCGGCGCGGCGCGATGTATGCGGCGGGGATGACCATGGCCTACGGCTCGCTTGGGCTGGCGGCGGCGTTCGGAGGGGTGGCGTTCGGCGTCATCCAGTCGAGCCCGTGGTTCAATCTGTCCGTTTCGCTCGTGTTTCTTGCATTGTCGCTGGCGCTCGGCGGGGTGATGCACATTGATTTCTCCAGACATCGCGGCGTTTTCGCCTCCGCGCGCGGATTTGGCGATGCGTACGCGTTCCTGACGGGGGCGGTGTCGGCGGTTCTGGCGGGCGCCTGCGTGGCGCCGGTGCTTATCGCCGTGTTGCTCTTCACCGCCGATCTCTACGCCAAAGGCGATTCCTTTGCGCTCGCTCTGCCGTTCGTGATGGGGCTGGGGATGGCGCTGCCATGGCCGTTCGCCGGCGCGGGAATGAAGGTGCTGCCGAAACCGGGAGCGTGGATGAAGTGGGTGAACCGGATTTTCGCGGTGATCGTTTTCGCTTTTGCCTTGTGGTACGCCCGTTTGTCGTATATCGGTTTTACGGCCTCTCCGGTGCGGTCGCAGGAGGTTGAGAACGGTGCGATCGCCATGACTTGCGACAATTTCAGCCTCGAAGGACTTAAGCCTCCGGTACTCGTCGACTGCTGGGCGAGCTGGTGCAAGAACTGTTCGGCGATGGACGAGGTTCTGTCCCGGTCGAAAGTCAGGGAGCGGCTGCGGAAATTCACGTTTATCAAGCTTCAGGCCGAAGATATGTCAAAACTTCTGAAACTGCCCGGATTCGAAAACGTTAAGGGATTGCCGGCGTTCGCGATTTTCGAATGACGAGACGGTCGCGCGGGGGCGAGTGAAAAACGAAAGGCCTTGGAAAGGGGCTTGCGGAAAACGGCATTATTTGAGATAATATCCAACCATCATGCACCTATTGTGGGTGCGTAAAGCATTGAGGAGCAGACAAAAATGGCAAAGCGTGACATTCCGCTCGAGCGGGTTCGTAACTTCGGCATCATGGCGCACATCGACGGCGGCAAGACGACGACGTCGGAGCGTATTCTCTATTATTCCGGCAAAAACTACAAGATCGGCGAAGTGCACGACGGTGCCGCGACGATGGACTTCATGGCTCAGGAACAGGAGCGCGGCATCACGATCCAGTCCGCCGCGACCTGCGTTCAGTGGGGCGATTTCCGCCTTTCGCTCATCGATACCCCAGGACACGTGGACTTCACCGCCGAAGTCGAACGCTCGCTACGTGTTCTTGACGGTGCGGTCGCCCTCTACTGCGCCGTCGGAGGCGTTCAGCCCCAGTCCGAGCAGGTCTGGCGCCAGAGCGAGAAGTACAAGGTTCCGAAGATCGCGTTCGTCAACAAGATGGACCGCGTCGGCGCGAATTTCTACAGCGTCATGGAGCAGATGAAGAGCCAGCTCGGCGCGAACCCCGTTCCGATGGTGATCCCGATCGGCGCGGCCGAGACGTTCGACGGCGTCATCGACCTCATCAAAATGAAGGCTCTCTACTTCGATATGAAGAGCCTCGGCAAGACGGTTATCGAGAAGGACATCCCCGAGGAATATCTCGAGAAGGCCAAGGAGTACCGCCAGAAGATGGTCGAATCCGCAGCCGAGCAGGACGATGCCCTGATGGAGAAGTTCTTCGGCGGTGAAGAGCTCACCAACGAAGAAATCAAGGTCGCCATCCGCAAGGGATGCCTTTCGCGCTCCATCACGCCCGCGTTCTGCGGCACCGCGTTCAAGGACAAGGGCATCCAGCCTCTGCTCGACGCCGTCTGCGACTACCTGCCTTCGCCGCTCGACACGGGCGCCGCGGTCAGTCAGGACAATCCCGACGAAAAGCGCGAGGTTTCCGACGACGAGCCTTTCTGCGGTCTCGCGTTCAAGATCATGAACGATCCGCGCTCCGGCGGCAAGATCACCTTCGTTCGCGTCTATTCGGGCACGATGAAGCTCGGCGCCGAAATGCTCGACTCCACGATCAACAAGGAACAGCGCATCTCGCGTCTTTTCCGCATGCACGCCAGCAAGCAGGAGCCTCTCGACGAGGCGCGCGCCGGCGACATCGTCGCCTGCGTCGGTCTCACCGAGACGCGCACGGGCGACACGCTCTGCGATCCCGAGCACCCGATCACGCTCGAGTCCATCGACTTCCCGGCCCCCGTCATCTCGGTCGCCGTCAAGCCGAAGAGCCGCGGCGACAACGAAAAGCTCGGCACCGCTCTCCACGCGCTCGCGATGGAAGACCCGACCTTCGTCGTCAGCTACGACCAGGAGACTTCCGAGACGATCATCGCCGGTATGGGCGAGCTTTATCTCGAAGTCATCGTCGACCGTCTGAAGCGCGAATTCAACGTCGATTGCGACGTCGGCGCTCCGCAGGTCGCCTACCGCGAAACCATCACCGCTTCGGTCGAGAACGAGTACAAGCACGTCAAGCAGTCCGGCGGCCGCGGTCAGTACGCTCACGTCTGTCTGCGCATCGAGCCGCAGGAGCCCGGCAAGGGCTTCGAGTTCGTCAACGAGATCAAGGGCGGCGTCATCCCCACCGAATACATCCCGGCGGTCGAAAAGGGCGTCAAGAAGGCGCTCGAGTCCGGTCCGCTCGCGGGCTTCCCGGTCGTGGACGTCAAGGTGACCGTGTTCTTCGGATCCTACCATGACGTCGACTCGAACGAATTCGCGTTCATCGAGTGCTCGCGCCAGTGCTTCAAGCAGGCGTTCCTCAAGGCGAAGCCCCAGCTTCTCGAGCCGATGATGGATGTCGAAGTCGTCGTTCCCGAGCAGTACATGGGTGCCGCGAACGGCTCGATCAACCAGCGCCGCGGCCGTATCGAAGGCATGGAGGACCGCGCCGGCGTCAAGCTTCTCAAAGCGACAGTCCCGCTCGGTGAAATGTTCGGTTATTCGAACTCCATCCGTACGGTCACCCAGGGTCGCGGTTCGTTCACGATGATCTTCAAGCAGTACGAGGCCGTTCCCTCGTCCATCGCCAAGGCGGTCATCGAAAAGCGCATCAAGGAGGGCAAGGTCCGTCCTTCCGCCGACTGACAGGTCGTCTGATGGCTGAAATACCAGACAGGAAAGCGCTGCAGAAATGCGGCGCTTTCCTGTGTTAAAACAATGCAAGTTACAGTCCGGCCGATTATGGTATAATAGGCGGAAAGTTTTTCCTGAAGGAGCAGTATGGAACAGGCAGAAATCGAAAAAAGAAGGCATTCCGCCGCGCATCTGATGGCGCGGGCGATCAGCAATGTGTTTGAGGACGTACAGGTTGACATCGGTCCTGCGACCGACGACGGCTTTTATTACGATTTTGATCTGCCGCACCGCATTTCAACCGACGATTTTCCGAAAATAGAAGCCGAAATCGCCCGTCTTATCGCGCTTGACGAGCCTTTTGTGCGCAAAGAGGTTTCCCGCGAAGAGTGCGAGAAGATGCTTGCCGGGCAGAAGTACAAGCTTGAGCGCCTTGCCGACATTCCCGAAGGCGAGACGATCTCCACCTATACGGTCGGCGATTACGTCGAAATGTGCCGCGGTCCACACGTGGCGCGCTCGTCCGAGATCGGAGTCGTCAAGCTCACCCGCGTCGCCGGCAGCTACTACCGCGGCGACGAGAAGAACAAGATGCTTCAGCGAGTCTACGGCATCGTCGCGAAAGATCAGGCGGAGCTTGATGAAATCCTCGCCCGGGAGGAGGAGGCGCGTCGCCGCGACCACCGCGTTCTGGGCAAACAGCTTGAGCTTTTCACCATCACCGAATCGGTAGGTCCCGGGCTCGCCCATTGGCTCCCGAAGGGTTCGCGCATCCGTGTCGCCATCGAGGAATACTGGCGCAAGCGCCACTACGAGGCCGGTTACGAAATCGTCTACACCCCGCACGTCGGCCGCTCCAATCTCTGGCAGACTTCGGGGCATCTCGGCTTTTACAAGGAAGGCATGTTCCCCTGCATGAAGGTGCAGGAAGGCTCCGGCAACGACGCATACATTGAAGAGTACTACGTCAAGCCCATGAACTGCCCGTTCCATATTCAGGTCTACCAGTTCAAGAAGCGCTCCTACCGCGATCTGCCGATGCGCCTGGCGGAACTCGGAACCGTCTACCGCTACGAGAAGGACGGCGTCCGGCACGGTCTTTTCCGCGTGCGCGGCTTCACGCAGGACGATGCGCACATCTTCTGCACCCCGGAGCAGATCGTCCAGGAAATCAAGGACACGGTGAACTTCGCGAAGGCGATGCTCGGCAAGTTCGGTTTCCACGACATTCAGGCGTATCTTTCCACCAAGCCCGAGAAGGCCGTCGGCGACGACGAGCGCTGGGAGCAGGCGATCGCTTCGCTCCGCTCCGCGCTTGAGCAGGAAGGTCTTTCCTACGAAGTCGATGAAGGCGGCGGCGCTTTCTACGGCCCCAAGATCGACATGAAGATCAAGGACGCGCTCGGACGCCCCTGGCAGCTCGGCACCGTGCAGTTCGACTTCAACCTGCCCGAGCGCTTCGATCTTTCCTATATCGGCTCCGACGGCCAGGAGCACCGTCCGTACATGGTGCACCGCGCGCTCTTGGGTTCCATCGAGCGTTTCTTCGGAATCCTGATCGAGCATTACGCCGGCGCGTTTCCGCTGTGGCTCGCTCCCGAGCAGGTGCGCATCCTGCCCATCTCCGACAAGGCGATGGACTACGCGCGCAAGACTCAGGCGGCGCTGCGCGAGGCCGGTTTCCGCGTCGATGTGGATATTTCCGCCGAAAAGCTCGGCGCGAAGATCCGCGAAGCGACTTTGCAGAAGGTTCCGTACCAGGTCGTGGTAGGTCCGCGCGACGAAGCGGCGGGGACGGTTTCGGTGCGTTCGCGCAGGGAGGGCGATCTCGGCGCGATGCGGATCGGCGATCTCATAGCCAAGCTGCGCGGCGAGATCGACGCTCCGGCGGAGAACTGATTTGCCGGCGGACACAGAAACTCTTGTCCGCCGCGCCGGGATAATAAAGGCGATACGCTCCCACTTCGACGATCTCGGTTTCGTCGAGGTGGAGACGGCGGTCAGAATCGCCGCTCCTGCGCCGGAAGAACATATCGACTGTCCGGTCGTTTCGGCGTTCCCGCCTGCGGGAACGCCGCTCACCTATCTGCGCGCCTCGCCGGAACTGCAGATGAAGAAACTCTTGGCGGCGGGAATGGAGAGGATATATCAGATCGGGCCGTGTTTCCGCGAAGGGGAGAACGGTTCGCGCCACAACGCCGAGTTCACGATGCTGGAGTGGTACCGCAGGGGCGCGGATTACCGCGACATAATGCGCGACACGGTGGAACTCTTGTCGGTTCTGACCGGTAAAGACGCTGAGGGCTTCGAGTATGCCGAACTCGGCGTGCGCGAAGCGTATCTCCGCTTCGCGCACTGGGATCCGTGGGAGGATTGGGACGGCGATCGCTTCGATTTCGATATGGCGACGAGGATCGAACCGGCGGTGAAAGAGTGCGGCGGTTTCGTGTTTCTCAAAGACTATCCGGTTCAGGCCGCTTCGCTCGCGAAACTGGGCGGCGACGGCGCGGAGGCGAAAGACCGTTTCGCGGAGCGCTGGGAATTGTACTGGGACGGAATCGAACTTGCCAACTGCTTTACCGAGCTGTGCGATCCGGTGGAGCAGCGCCGGCGTTTCGAGCGTTCGAAAGAGGTCCGCAGGACGCTTGGCGAGGCCGATTATCCGCTTGATTGCGGTTTTTTCGACTGTCTGGGGAACATCGGTTCGGCCGCCGGAATCGCCCTTGGAATCGATCGTCTGGTGATGGCGCTTTTAAAAGCGGAAGAAATTTCGGCAGTACGCGCAATTATTTGATATAATATGTCAAAGCATTGACAAAATGCCAGTGCTCGTATTGTATACCGGAGAGACTATGGCCAAGGTGAAGAAGCCGGCCCGCAGAGCCGACAAGAAGAATTCGAAGAGCGCAATGCGCAAACCCAGGAAGGAAGTTTCTTCCCGTCGTTCAGAGGAACTGGAAGATGACGATTTGCCGCCGGAGGATACCGAAGTCGACGACAGCGACGCGTTGGACACCGAACTGCTTGCGGCCGAAGTTGAGCGTCAGGAGTCGAAAGGCAGCGAGGAAGATGCCGAGAACGTGCATTCGCCGTTGCCGGTCGTCGCCGCCGACGAGGACATCGACGCTTCGGACGCCGATCTCGTCCTGCCTTCGATGGAGGGCATGTCGATTCTGCGCGAGACCGAACTCAACGATGTGATCAACGACGTCAAACGCCGGAGCGAAGCCAACGGCGGATATGTCACCTATGAAGAGCTCAACCAGATTCTGCCTTCGAACATCGTCGACGCGATCCAGTCGGAAAAATACCTGAAGATTCTCGAGGCGCTCGGCGTGCAGGTCATCCGCGAGGAGGACGTCAAGAACTATTTGGACGCCAAAAACGCCAAGCAGGTAGATCCCAAGGCGCGGGCGGCGGAGATGATCGAAGATCCCATCCGCATGTATCTGCACCAGATGGGGCAGGTCCAGCTCCTTTCCCGCGACGATGAGGTTCGCATCTGCACCACGATCGAGGATGCGGAGAGCAAGACGAGGGACATGTTCAACCGTTTTCTCTTCGCGCCGAGGATGTACGCCTCCCTGCTGGACAAACTCGAAGGTCAGGGAGAGCGTTTCGACCGCATCGTCACCGACAAGTTCGACGACAACCGCGACGCCTACATGGAACTCATTCCCCAGTTCCGCAAGGAGATCGCGGAGGTCGAGAAACGTTTGCGCGAGGCGAGCGCGAAGTATCTTGAGTTCATCGCCCGCCGCCGGCCGTCTCCGGCGGTCGTCCGCGGTGCCGAAAAGACGCTGGCCAACGCCCGGGCGGCGCTGCGCAAATGCTTCGACAACCTGAGCTACAAGCAGAAGGTGCTCGAGACGCTCTGCGCCGACGCGGACGAGCGGATATATCTTCCGTACCGTGCTCTCGTCGCCAAGCAGGCGCAGCTCCTCACCCAGCGCCAGTCCAAGAAACGCGACGCCGATCTCAAGGCGGTGCGCGAGCGCATGGCCAGCATGGAGTCGCTTTTCGGGATGCCCAGCGAGGAGTTCTGCAACACGTTCAAGGAGCTCCGTCAGGTGCTCAAGGCGGGGCAGACCGCGCGGACGAAAATGGTCGAGGCCAATCTGCGACTCGTCATCTCGATCGTCAAGAAATACATGAACCGCGGACTGTCGTTCCTCGATCTCATTCAGGAAGGCAACACCGGACTCATGAAGGCGGTCGAGAAATTCGAGTACAAGCGCGGCTACAAATTCTCGACGTATGCGACGTGGTGGATCAGACAGGCCGCGACGCGTGCGATCGCCGATCAGGCGAGAACGATCCGCATTCCGGTGCACATGATCGAGACGATCAACAAGCTCATGCGTGTGCAGAAACGCCTGATCCAGAAGCTCGGGCGCGAGCCCGGCGAACAGGAGCTCGCCAAGGAGATGGAAATGCCCATCGACCAGGTGCGGGCCGTCAAGCGCATGGCCCAGCAGCCGATCTCGCTGCAGTCCAAGGTCGGAGACAACGATGACGCGCACTACGGCGACTTCATCCCCGATCTTTCGAGCGAGAATCCTTTCGAGGTCACGGAAGGGCATCTTCTGAAAGAGCGGCTGCGCGAGATACTCAACACGTTGACCGATCGCGAGCGGCAGGTCGTGGACTTCCGCTTCGGTCTTTCGGACGGGTACAGCCGCACGCTCGAGGAGGTGGGCCGTCTGTTCAACGTGACGCGCGAGCGCATCCGCCAGATCGAGGCGAAGGCGCTTCGCAAACTGCGCCATCCGAGCCGCATGAAATCGCTCGGAGACTACAGAAACAACTAAGAAAAAGAGAGAAGCAAGGAGAAAAAAAGATGCAATGCATAAATGAAGTCATAGGGCTTTTCAACGGCCCCAGTTGCTGTCCCGCCGTGAGTCTTGCGGTCGCCGCGTTCGTCGCCGGAGCGGTTTTCGCGTTCGTGCTGCGCCTGCTCGTGCACCCGTGCAAGTGCAGAAAGAACGGCAAGGGCGGCTGCCGTCAGTCGCGCAGGGAGGACCGTCCTTTCGAGAAGCGCAAGCCGCACCCGGCTCCGGCCGACGGTTCCGTCGAGATATACGTCGGCAACCTGAGCTACGACATGACCGAGGAGCAGTTGCGCAGGGAATTCGAAGCGTACGGAACGGTCAATTCCGCAAGGCTCATCACCAACCGCTACAACGGCAAGTCCAAGGGATTCGGATTTGTGCAGATGCCCAACCGCGAAGAAGCGGAGAAGGCCTGTGCCGAGCTTAACGACAAGGATATAATGGGTCGCAGAATGAAGTGCAACGAGGCGAAGAACCTCATCTGAACTCCGTTGAAAGGCGTTGTCATGGCAAAGGCATTGGTTCCGCTTGCGGAAGGATTCGAAGATCTCGAGGCTGTGGCCGTTATCGATGTTCTGCGCCGCGGAGGTGTGGAGGTGACGGTTGCGTCGGTCCATGACGGACTGGCCGTTAAAAGCGCTCACGGCATTGAAATGAAAGCCGATGCGCTTTTCTCCGAAGTCGGACAGGAAGCGTATGATGCCATCGTCCTGCCCGGCGGAGGATTGGGAACCGAAAACCTCAAGGCCTGCGAAGAACTTTCCGAGCGTCTCCGCCGTCAGCGTGACGAGGGAGGGTTGCTGTGCGCGATCTGCGCGGCACCTACCGTGCTTGAAGCCGCCGGAGCGCTCAAGGCAGGAGTTCACGCGACCTGCTATCCAAGTTGCCAGATGGAGCTCGACCGTCCTTGGTCGCCGGCGGCGGTGGTCGCCGACAGCGGAGTAATCACCGGTCAGGGGCCGGGTTCGGCGCTGCTCTTCGCGCTGGTTGTCCTTCAGCATCTGTCCGGGGAGACGCTCGCCCAGCGCGTTGCCCGGGCGATGGTTTCAGACGTGCTTTCGTGATGCGTTTTTTCGCGTTAGCGCTGCTTGTAACGCCGATGCTGGCTTCCGCCAAAACGGAAGTCAGTTTTCTTTTTTCGTACGATCCAGACCATCCGGAAAGACCGGAAACGCGCAGGATTCTCGATCTTGCCGGAGATGACGGCGGAATTTCGCCGGTAAAGTGGGGCGGACTTTCGCTTCCGGGGGCCGGCGGACGCTCGACGATGATGCTTGCGCTCGCCGGCGGAACCGCTCCCGACATCTACAAGGCGTGGTTCCATATTCTCAGACATGACGTTTCGCAGGGATTCGTCTATCCGCTTGACGAATGGCTCGGGGATGCCGCCGCCGCGGCCGGAAACGGCGATCTTTGGGATCGTGTACGCTGCCACGGCGGGCATGTCTGGGCGCTGCCGATGCCGTCGATTTCGTATTACGGGATAGTCTACCGCAAGGATATCGTGCGTTCTGCCGGACTCGATCCGTGTTCGCCGCCGCGGACCTGGTCGGAATTCCGTGACTGGTGCGTGAAGCTGACGGTACCGGGACGGAGGGCTTTCGCCGTTGAAAACCGCCCCTGGGGGTTTTTACCGTGGGTGCAGGCGGCCGGCGGCGATGTCATCGACCCGGATAAGAACCGCGCGACCTTCGACAGCGAGGCCTGTCTGAAAGCGGCTGGTTTTCTGCAGGAGCTTTTGCGTCTGGAAGTGGTGCGGGGAATGCCGGTTCTGACCGTGGCCGACGATCTCGGTCGGCTTTTCGTAAGCGGAGAGATCGTGGCGGTTTTCGGCGGAGAGGACCTCGTTCTCAGGCTTACGGAAGTGCTGTCGTTTCCGTCCGAGCATATCGGGATCATGCCGTTTCCCGCCGCCGACGAGACGCTGCCGAGGGTTCTGCAGGTGCATCGCCATTTCTACGCAATGAGCGAATCGGTCGCGCGGCGGACGAAAAAGGAGCGCGACGCGGTATTCAAATGCCTTTCGACTCTCGCATCTCCGGAAATCGCCGACGAGGAGATACGCCGCAATGTCGCCGAGGGGCGTGCGATGTGGTGCAAGCCGAAGGATCTCGTGCGACTCGGTTTTGCGGCGGAAGCGGCATCGTTGCCGCCCGAAGTGCAAACGATGTACTCCGAACTGGAAACGGGGCGGATCAAGGCGGTGACGGAACCGTGGATCGGTTTCTGGCAGGGGGTCAGCGACATAGTCCAGCGAAAATTCCTGGGTGTTCTTCTGAGCGGGGCGGGAAAGGATTTCGATTACGCTTGCGCGCTTCGCGAGATAAATTCGGAGGCGAACGGCGGTTTGATGTTCAAGGCCGATTCCGCCAGAATCGAAAAGGCGCGGCCTTACGCCCGGGTGATCGTCGGGGCTGTCTCGACGGCGTTGCTCTTCTGTGCTTGGATCGCGTTCACCGGCCGCAGATGTTCGCCGGCGCTCGCCGCCGGAGGCGGAGGAAGCGGCATTCCGCACAGAATCCGTCCCTGGCTTTTTCTCGCTCCGGCGGTTTTGAGTATAGCCGTGTGGAGCTATTATCCGCTTGTCAGAGGAGCGGTGATGGCCTTTCAGGACTATCGCATCGTCGGCGGCGCAAATTGGACGGGGCTCGACAATTTTATCTCAGTCGCCATTGATCCTTCATTCTGGAAGGCGTGGCTGCGGACGCTTGAATATGTCGTCATAACGCTGCTCATCGGGTTTGTCGTTCCGGTCGTGCTGGCGATTATGCTCTGTGAAATTCCGCGCGGCAAGGTGTTTTTCCGCTTTCTTTACTTTCTTCCGCATCTTACGAGCGCGCTGGTGGTGACGCTTTTGTGGAAGCTCATGTTCGATCCCACCGAAAACGGAATTCTCAACCAGATTCTCGCCTCGCTCGGGATTGGTCGCAAGCTGTGGCTGCAGGATCCTTCGTGGGCGATGCTCTGCTGCATTCTGCCGGGGGTGTGGGCCGGGGCGGGCATGGCCTCGCTCATCTACATCGCCGCGCTCGGAAGTCTTCCGCAGGATTACTACGAGGCTGCGGCGATAGACGGCGCCGGCGTTTTCGCGCGGATGCGGCATGTGACTTTTCCGCAATTGGCACCGCTTATGGTCATCAATTTCGTGGGAGCCTTCATCGCGGCGTTTCAAGGCATGGGCTCCATCTTCCTGCTTACGTTCGGCGGCCCCGGCGACGCCACGCAGGTGCTTTCGCTGCAGATATGGAAGGAAGCCTACAACAATCTGCGCTTCTCGACAGCGACCACGATGGCGTGGTATCTCGGAGTCGCGCTGATCGGTTTCGCGTATCTACAGATACGTTTTCTGCGTAGAGTGGAATTCCGCCAGGCGGCGGTGAATTGAGAAGGAAACAAGGCGATGTCGAGACTTGTGGAGATTTTCGTCAAAGGGGGGCCGGTGATGTGGCCCATTCTTGCGCTGTCGGTCGCGGCGGCGGCGATTCTTTTCTGGAAAGCGCTGGAGATAAGGGCCGGGCGCGTTGACGCCAGAGGGTTGACGGTTGTTTCGACGATCATAACCGCGGAGCCGATGCTCGGCATTCTGGGCACGGTGACCGGCATCATCCGCACGTTCTCGAGTCTGGGATCGTCGACCGGCATTACCGATCCGCTGGCGGCGAGCGCCGGCATCGGCGAGGCGCTCATAACGACCGCAGCGGGTCTGGTCGCGTGTCTCGCGCTGATATTTCCGTACAATGTGATCGCGGAAAAGGTCGATGGCGATGAGCACGAGGCGTAGGCGTTCTCCGCGTCTGGAACTCACGTCGCTTATGGATGTGATGTTTCTCGTGCTCGTGTTCTTCATCTGCTGCATCTGCGAGATGTCGCTGCACCGCGGACTTGAAGTCGAATTGCCTTCGGCCGCCGGCGAGAAGGAGCCGGGCGAGCGCATCGTGGTGACGATACTGCCCGACGACCGGCTGCAGCTCAACGGAATCGAACTCGGACGCGAAGAACTGCTTTCGCGCATCCGGTCGCTCGCTGAGGCGGGAATGGATCTGCCGGTTCTCGTCTCCGGCGACCGCAAGGCGAGTCTCGGCGCGGGGATAGAGCTGCTGGAAAAACTGAAAGGCGCGGGGATGGGCAAGGTTTCGTTTCAGGTTTCCGGCGGAAGGCAAGGCGATGGGCAACGCTGAAAAAGCGGTGGCGTTGTCGTTGTTGGCGCATACGCTTCTGGCGGCGGGAGTAGTCGCGTTCTTGGGGCCTCCATCTTCGGATAATGCGGGAGCGGCGCTCGATGTGACTTCGGTTGAATTGTCGCTTGCGGATGACGACTCGGCATCAGCTGCGTCTTCTCCGCCGGCTTCAGCCCTCCGGAATGCGGCGGAAGCGGTTGTGCCGCCTCCGGACGAACCGCTGCGGCAGGGAGAACTCGCGAAGATGCCGGAATCGGTGCCGGTGCCGGGAACGGTTGAAATTCCGCTCGTCCGGGAGCCTGCGGTGGAGATGCGGCTTGAAAAGCCGGCGGCGGAAGATGCGATGCAGACTTCCGGAGCCGACCGGGCGCGTGTCGATGCGCCAGCCGGTCCGTTGCGGAGAATCACTCCGAAGTATCCGCGCTCTTCCCGGCTTCGCGGCGAGGAAGGGCAGGTGCGTCTTGAATTGACCGTTGACGCCTTTGGCGCGGTGACCGAAGTGTCCGTGGCGGTTTCATCGGGATTCAAAGCTTTGGACGCTGCGGCGGTCAAGGCGGTCAGGTCGGCGCTGTTCAATCCCGCCAGTCGTGACGGCGAGGCCGTCGAATCCACGGCGGCCCTCACTTTTGTGTTCAAATTGAAGTAGCCGACTCCAAGCGCATGCGGCAAATTCTGAAAGTAAGAAGAGGTGTGCTTGACATTGATTGTATATATTATATATAATGAGGGCGTTCGACGGTTTACAATACGATGAAGATTGCAACATTGTGAAATCGGCAGCATGATGAAGTTGTTTGAAATAGACAGGCTCATGGCGAAGTCGCTGACGAAGCAGATCTGCGACGGGTTCAGGGCCGCCATTGCGGACGGCCGTCTCGCCGGAGGCGACCGGTTCCCGACGTGCCGCGAGATATGCGGCGAGTTCGGAGTTTCAATGATAGTGTCAAGCGCGGTCGTCAGACAGCTTGGACGCGAGGGGCTTATATGTTCGCGTCCGCATCTTGGCAGTTTCGTCGTGCCGCAAGGAAATTTAGCGTGGAAAGGGCATGTGCTTTTTATTAATTCCGGCGGTGTCGTATCCGCTTACGCAAGCGTACTTTCATGTTGTTTTCGCGAGTATTTCTCGTCTGCGGGATGGCTTTTCTCCGAGATAGACATGCCTTCGAAATTTATCGGCGATCGGGACGTGGCAAGGCTCGTGTCGGCCTTGGCGGCGAAACCCAATCTTGTGTTGTCGCTTCATTCCCGCCCGGAGGTTGATCGCGCGGTTTCCGCAAGTGGAATTGCGCAAATAGTCATCGCCGACGGATCGCTTTCTCAAAACGCCCGTTATTCGGGTATTGTTCGGACCGATTATACGCAGGCACTGTCGAATTTCGCCGTCTGGTGTGGGAAGAATGGCGTTGAGGATGTTTTGCAGGTGGGATTCGAAAGCGGATATGCAACAGCACGGGCGGAGTTGTCAAAGGTCGGTATCGGTTTTAGAGAATTGCTGATCAAAGAGACAAAGGATTTTTGGCTTTCGTGGAACGTCAGGGAGGCGGCATTTAAATATTTTTCAAAAAACATGCTGAAAATAAAGCGATCGCTCCCGGATATTTTTTATTTTACCGACAACTATCTTGCCGCAGGCGCGCTCGCGGCCATGGATGCGGC